>JAYTZE010000722.1:0-24221 GCA_043742385.1 Ilumatobacteraceae bacterium | reverse complement strand
TTGAGCCATTGCAACCAGGGCAGTTGCCAGCCGCTCATGTCGAGCACAGGATGGAACCCCGGTAGCACGCCTTCGTATGTCGACAGTCGCGCATCGTCGGGGTCGTCGACAGACCTCGGGTCAACTCCCTGGTCCGTGTAGCCGAACAGGGCCGGTACGTAGCCAGCGCGGCGAGCAGCGTGAGCGATGTTGTCGAAGCGCGTGTCCAAGGGCGTTCCGTTGGCCACAACCCGATTGTTCATTTGGTAGGTACCTGTGTACAGCGCCGCCCGCCCTGGCGAGCATGGAGCAGACTGCGAGTAGTGCCGGGCGAGGCGAATTCCCTGGCTGGCCAGGTAGTCGAGCGCCGGCGTCTGCACCACCGGATGACCGGCGCACGACATGCAGTCGGCCCGGAACTGATCGAGGGTGATCAGCAAGATGTTGGGTGGTGCGGCGTGGTCTCGGCCCATCCACGGCAGAATACGTGGGTGAAGTTGCGGCGATGGGCCTTGACGCTGATGGCCACGACGATGCTGGCGTCCAGCGTGACGACTGCAATGGCGCCACTCGCTCGCGCCGATGTGCCCGAATTGGAATGGTGCACGAGCGACGCTGGGTTGGCGATCGGGTCAGAAGGATCCAGCGTCGCCTGCTTGCAGTTCACTCTTGCGGCGATGGGGCTCTACCACGCCACCCTCACGCAGAGGTACGACAAGGCAACGGCCGGGGCGATGGCCATCTTCCAGTCCAACAACCCGCCGCTGCGTGTCGACGGTATTGCCAGCCCGCTGGCACTGACCCAGATGGGCATCTATTCCGGGATCGACGGCGAACCACCCCCACTGTGCCTTGCCGATGCTCGTCTGGGCAGCGGTTCGAAGGGTGCATCGGTGAAGTGCCTGCAAGACAAGCTGATCGAGGGTGGCTATCTCCTCACCAAGGCGACTGGAACCTTCGACAAGGCCACAGCCGACGCCTTGCGAGGGTTCCAGTTTGCGACCCCGCCGCTTGTTGCCGACGGAGTTGCCGGCCCTTCGACCTTGGCGGCACTGGGAATCTGGAGTGGGAAGACCACCGAGCAGGGTGGACCAGTGGTTCAGCGAGCGCCCGGTGGTCCGTTCCCGGCGGGCCGCGAGCCGTTCCCCAATTGGAACCTCAACCGCGAAGGTATTCCCTTCTACGGCAACCACGTTTCGTGTACGAAAGAGAACGCCGACATCATCGCTGAAGAGTTCGCGAAGGACGGCGCCGACGACGCCACCCAACAATGGGCAACGTACATCGCCTCACGCGAAGGCGGCTGCAATTTCACTGTGGTCAACCTCAACCTGGCGACGCGCGACGACTCGCACTGCACCTTCCAGCTCAATGCGCTGGCCGGGATGTTCGAACCACACGGGGAACTCGGGCGCCGCGGCTGGAGCGTCGTCAATGTGAAGGAATCGATGAGGAACTGCGCCGACGCGGCCAGCGACCTCTGGGTCTACTGCGGCCGCGGTCCGTGGACGCCGCCGTATGCGTGCGCGCCGCCGTGGGCAGGCGATCTCGGCTTCGGCGACGCCTGAGCTCGCAGCAGCAGGATCGCTAGCGCCACTCGGCGGGGCGATCGAGATGATCACTGACGGAGCAGTCGTCGTTGAATACGACGAAACGGTCGAAACCGCGCAGGAACCAGCGATCATGAGTGACAGCGATGACCGTGCCCTGAAACTCCGTGAGCCCGGCTTCCAACGCTTCGGATGAGACCAGGTCGAGGTTGTCGGTCGGCTCGTCGAGCAGCAGCAATGTCGCCCCGCTCAATTCCAGCAGCAGAATCTGGAAGCGAGCCTGCTGGCCACCGCTCAACGTGTTGAAAATCTGTTCCGCGCAGCCCTGCATCTCGTAGCGGCGCAACATGCCCATGGCGGGCCCGCGGACCACGTCGTTGTCGTGGAGGATCTGCAGCAGGGTGCGGCCGCTCCAATCTGGATGCTCGTGGGTTTGATTGAACAAGCCCGGCACCACACCTGCCCCGAGGCGCACCTCACCGCTGTGTGCCACCGGCGCATCGCCGCCGAGCACTCGCAGGAAATGACTCTTGCCCGCGCCGTTTCCGCCCAGCACTGCAACTCGCTCGCCGTACCACAGTTCGAGGTCGAACGGATCAGTCAAGCCGTGCAGTTCGAGTTGTCGCACGGCGAGTGCACGCTTGCCGGTGCGCGCTCCACCGAGGCGCATGTCGATGCGTTGTTCGCGGACCAATTCGGGTGCCTCGTTGCGTTCGAGGAACTGGCGCAGCCGACTCTCAGCGGCCTTCAGGCGCGGCGCGAACGTCTCGCTGATCTTCGCCCGCCGGCGCATCTCGATGACCAGTTCTTCGAGCTTCTTGCGCTCGTCTTCATAGAGAGCCAGCGCATGCTCGCGATTCTCGAGGCGCGCCTGGCGGGCATCGTGGTAGCCGGCGAATCCGCTGCCATGGGTCCAGGCGCCGCTGGCCTCGACGGTGACGATCTTGGTTGCGGTCGCTGCCAGCAACTCGCGATCGTGGCTGACGAACAGCATCGTCTTTCGGCTGGCTCGCAGTTCGGCCTCGAGCCACCGCTTGCCAAGCACATCGAGAAAGTTGTCGGGCTCGTCCAGCAGCAACACGTCGTAGTCGCTGCGCAACAAGGCCTCGAGTGCCAATCGCTTCTGCTCGCCGCCGCTGAAGGTTCGCAACGGCCGTCGCTCCAGGTCGGCGAACGGCTCACCCACTGCCTTGGTGCAGCAGGCATCCCAGAACACCTCGGCTTCGTAACCTCCGGCATCGCCCCACTCGGCGAGTGCGGTCGCGTAGCGCATCGGTTCGTCGGTGGCAGTGGCCTCGGCGCGCGCCAGGCGTGCGGCCGCATCTTGCAGACGCTGCGGGGCGAGCGACACCATCAGGTCGCGCACGGTCTGCTCGTTGTCGCCGACCAGTTGGCGCATCACGCCGAGTCGGCCATCGATCGAGATCGTGCCGGTGGTCGCGGTGGCCTCGCCGGCGATCAATCGCATGAGCGTGCTTTTGCCAACCCCGTTCGCTCCGACCAGCGCCACGCGGTCGCCGTTGCCGACGGTGAAGTTGACGTCGCGCAGCAGCTCGGCGCCGCCCGGACGTCGCCATCCGACGTGGCTGACCTGGATCGATCCCATAGTGGTCGCCCACGCTATGCCACGGTCGCCTCAGATTGCCGACCAGTTACACTGGAATCGATGTTGCAGAAAGCTCAACCGCCCACCACATTGCCGCAGGCCAACGATCCGTGTTGGTGCGGCAGCGGTCGGAAGTACAAGCGCTGTCACAAGCCGCTCGAAGGTCGGGTCCTGCAGGGTGTGGTCAGTGCTCGCCGCGCTGTTCCCGATCAGATCACCCGTCCGCCGTATGCCGAAACCGGAGTGCCGGTCAGGTGGGCCGAGTCGCGTGTGAAGTCAGCCGAGATCATCGAGCGGATGCGGCATGCCGGCATTGTTGCCGCCGAGGTGCTGCGGCTTGCCGGCGAGATGGTGGCAGTCGGAGTCACCACCGACGAGATCGACGTGTACGTGCACGACCTGTGCATCGAGCGCAACTCGTACCCGAGCCCGCTGAACTACAACCACTTCCCCAAGAGCGTGTGCACCAGCGTCAACGAAGTCATCTGCCACGGCATCCCCGACTCGCGTGCATTGCAGGATGGCGACATCGTCAACATCGACGTCACCACCTACGTCGGTGGGGTTCACGGCGACACCAATGCCACGTTCTTCGTGGGCACGGTCGACCCGGCCAGCCAGCAGTTGGTGCGAGTGACCGAGGAGTGCATGTGGCATGGCATCGAGGCTGTGCGGCCGGAACGCCCGATCAGCGATATCGGCAAGGCCATCGAGACGCATGCCAAGAAGTACCGCTACGGCGTGGTCAAGGCCTTCATCGGCCACGGAATCGGCGAGCAGTTCCACACCGACATTCAGGTGCTGCACTACTACGACGAGCGGGCCAACACCATCATGCGACCCGGTATGACGTTCACGATCGAGCCGATGATCACGATGGGATCGTGGCAGCACAAGATGGTGTTCGACGACGACTGGACTGCAATCACGGCCGATGGACGGCGCACGGCTCAGTTCGAGCACACGATCCTCGTCACCGACGACGGCTTTGATGTGCTGACTGCGCCCGGTGCCGTGTCGCCGTCGGCGCCGTGGCATCGTTGAGCGGTTCAGTGGAGTGTTTGCCGCCACCCCGGGGTGTCGTCAGACACTCCACTGGGTCGTCGCCGCTCACCGGATCGACACGACTGTCGCTCTGCGAGCTGACGCTGACGCACGCGTAGTCTCGGTGGGATGGAGTCGCCGGCGCTCAGTACTCGTCGCGAGCTCGATCGGCGGATCATTGCGCTGGCGATTCCAGCACTCGGGACGCTGGCCATCGAGCCGTTGTACGTTCTGGTCGACACGGCGATCGTCGGACGTCTGGGCACGCCGCAACTCGGCGGGCTGGCGATCGCCTCGACCATCCTGCTGACGGTCATTTCGATGACTGCCTCGCTCGAATACGGCGTCACCCCGGACGTCGCCTACGCGCACGGCGCCGGCCGATCCGCCGAGGCCCGCGACGTGGCCACAGCTGCCCTTCGGCTCGCCGTGATGATCGGGGTGCCGATGGGTGTCGCTGTCGCCGCCGCTGCGCACCCGCTGGTGTGGCTGCTGGGCGGTCGTGGCGACGTGCTCGGATACGCGGTCACCTACCTTCGGATCAGCTGCGTCGGGCTTCCCTTCGTTTTGGTGACCTATGTGGGGCACGGTGTCATGCGCGGGGTCAACGATCTGCGCAAACCGTTGCAGATCGTGCTGCTGGCCAACGTCGTGAACGTCATCTTCGAGATCGTGGCCGTGTATGTGCTCGACCTCGGTGTGGCCGGCTCTGCCTGGAGCACCGTGATCGTGCAAACGGGTGCGGCCCTGATGTTCCTGCGAGTTCTGCGCCCGCACCGCGGCGGCGGACGGCCGACCAGCGAGCGGATGAAGAAGTTGCTGCGAAGTGGATTGCACTTCGCGGTGCGCTCGATCGCGATGTTCGCTGTCTGGAACACGGCGACTGCGGTGGCGGCACGGGTCGATACGCCAACCCTTGCTGCGCACCAGGTGCTGATTCAGCTGTTCACGTTTCTGGCTCTCATGCTCGATGCCCTGGCGATACCCGCGCAGTCGCTGGTGGCCGGCGCGCTTGGCAGACATGACACCGATGAGGCGTTGCGCGTCGGCCGCACCAGCAATCGCCTGTCGTTGTGGTGCGCTGTACTGCTGGCCGTGACGCTCGCCGCGTTGAGCCCGGTGCTGCCGCACGTTTTCAGCGGCGACCCGGCGGTCCATTCGCGGCTGACTGCCGGCTTGCTGATCCTGGCCGTGATGCAGTTCCCCGGCGCGATCGCGTTCGCATTCGACGGTGCCTTGATCGGAGCACACGACGAACGCTGGCTGGCCCGACAAGCGGTAATCAATCTCGCCGGTTTCGCTCCGCTGGCGCTGGCCACTCTGTTGTACCCCGAACTCGGCCTGGCCGGATTGTGGGGTGCACAGCTGATGTGGATGGTGCTGCGGGCCCTCGTCAACTGGCGTCGTTGGGAATCGCGGCCATGGATGCGGGCAACGGGATCGACGCCAGCAACCGCGCGGTGAGTCGCACGGATGTTGCACTGAGACCGCTGCCGGCAGCGTGGTAGCGCACCCAATCAGTCGCCACGTCGCTATGCAGCACAGCGGCAACGTCGTCGAGTCGATCGGTTGTGCAGGTGATCACCGGCACACTCGGTAGCCATGCGCCGTCTCGGTCGATGACCGCCTCGATGCGGCGTGTTTGGTTGGCGATCAGAATTTTGGGCACCAACCGCTGGACCGCCCACCGTTGCAGTGCGGGCGACAGCGCCTGCACGTCGACCCGAGGCGCGGCGAAAGCCTGCTTGGCAAAGCGCACTGGACGTCGTCCCCACCAGCACTCGTTGGGCTCGATCAAGCCACTGGTGATCAGCGGCGAACCCACATCGGAGTCGCTGACGGCACCCACCAGGCCGTAGTACTGATCGCGAAAGTCGGCCGTGAACGAGGCGATATCGCCGAGCACCGGACCGTCGTGCTGCTCCGCCACCGTGTCGGCAATCAGCCCGCCCCAATGCGCCGGCATCGCGACTGTCGGGCGTCCCTGGAACTGAGGGCCATACGCCCGGCGCACGTCACCTTGTGTACCGTCGACCTCCCACACCCCGGCCCACACGCGCACGCTGGCGTCGAACATCTGCGTCGGCGACCACCACATCCACCGCAGCGCGGCTCGACGAGAGACGTCGTCGCGGATCGCAGCGACATCGCGGCTCGACAGCATCGACAACGGCAACACCAACCCGACACGTCCACCAGGTCGCACCAATCGAACCGCCAGTGCAAGGAACTCGGCCGCGCTGTCGGCATATGGCCCTCCGCCGAACTTCGAGCGCCCGCCCCGCGTGGTCGAAGTGGCCAACTGATTGAGGAATGGCGGATTGCCAACGACCGCATCGAACTGCCGGTCGCCCCAATCGATCGACAGCGAATCGCCCTGCGTCCACGACGTTGTCGGATCGATGTCGATCCCGGTGAGGGTGGCCGAGTTGGCGAACGGTGCCAGGAAGCGGCCGTCGCCGCACGCCGGGTCAAGAACGGTGCTGGGGGCGAAGCCGCGCCGGACTTCGGCGACAACTGCGTCGACCAGCTCGGGCGGTGTGTACCACGCACCGAGCAGCTTTCGTTGTGACACTGGCATCGCCCGAGCGTAGGGTCCCAACCCGTGACCGACGCGCCAGGCCGCTATCTCACGTTCGGGCGTGACGAGTGGGCCGATCTGCGCGCGGCAACACCGCTGACGTTGAGCGAACACGATCTCGAGTCGTTGCGCGGCATCAATGAGCACATCGAGCTCGACGAGGTCGCGGCGATTTATCTTCCACTGACCAGGTTGCTGAACCTGTACGTGTCGGCGACACAAAAGCTGCACAAGGTCTCGGGCGAGTTCCTCGGTACCTCGTCACCCAAGGTGCCATACATCATCGGAATCGCCGGCAGCGTCGCCGTGGGCAAGAGCACATTCGCCCGCATTCTCCAGGCGTTGCTGGCGCGCTGGCCCGATCATCCGAAGGTCGATCTGGTGACGACCGATGGATTCCTCTATCCGAACAAGGTGCTCGACGAGCGCGGCCTGATGAACCGCAAGGGGTTCCCTGAGAGTTACGACACCCGCCGTCTGCTGCAGTTCCTCCGCGAGCTGAAGAGTGGCGCCGCCACTGCGCACGCACCCGTTTACAGCCACGTCGTGTACGACGTCATCGAGGGCGACACGGTTGAGGTCAGCCAACCCGACATAGCGATCATCGAAGGCCTCAACGTGCTGCAAGTAGGTCGACCGTTCGAAGCAGCCACTGAGTTCGTCAGCGACTACTTCGACTTCAGCATCTACCTCGATGCAGACGAAGAGCACATCGAGGATTGGTACGTGCAGCGGTTCATGAAGTTGCGCGACACGGTGTTCCAGAATCCCGACAGCTTCTTCCGCCACTATGCAGACCTAACCCAAGACGAGGCGGTTCATACCGCCAAGTTCATCTGGCACGAGATCAACGGCAAGAACCTCCGTGAGAACATCGCACCGACCCAGTCGCGCGCCGCATTGATGCTTCGCAAGGGCCCTGACCACCGAGTCACCGAAGTCTCCCTGCGTCGCTTGTAACGTCAGCGGTCGGCGAGCCAGGCGGGGAGGTCGGCGAGTGAGGCGAGTTCGACGAAGTGCGCGTCGTGGTCGACCTGCTCGAGGTCCCACAGAATGGGGTACGGCACATGGACACCGTGCCCGCCGAGAGCCAGCACCGGCAAGATGTCGCTGCGCACGCTGTTGCCGACCATGCAGAAACGGGTCGGGTCGATGCCGAGACGCGACAGCACAGCGGCGTAGGTCTCGGGGTCTTTCTCCAGCACGATCTCGACATGTTCGAAGTGGTGCTCCAGACCGCTGGTCGTGACCTTGTGCGTCTGGTGGATGAGGTCGCCCTTGGTGATCAGGATCAACCGGCGTCCGGCGCCCACTTCGGCGAGCACCTCGGGAACGTACTCGAGCAACCGCACCGGCTCTTCCAACTGTCCTCGGACCATCTCGATCATCTCGGCGACGACCGTCGAAGGGACCCGGCCGCCGCTGATCGTGACCGCAGCCTCGACCATCGACAGGCCGAACGACTTCACCCCATAGCCGAATGCGGCCAGATTCTTGCGTTCGGTCGCAGTCAGGGCCGCCTTCACGCCGACGCCTTCTGGCGCATACGGCGCGATCAGCTCGACGAATCGTTCCTCATTGGCCCGGAAGCCGTCCTCGCTGTGCCACAGGGTGTCGTCGGCGTCGAAGCCGATCACGTCGAATGCGCTCACAGCCGGCAGGTCATCGGTGCAGGGCGTTGAGGTAGTTGTACACGGTGATGCGGCTCACACCCATCGCGTCGGCGACGTCCTCAACTGCACGCCGAAGCGTGAACGCGCCGCGCTCGTCCAGGATGCGAATGGCTCGCTGCTTGTCCTCGCGTGCGAGGGAAGGCAACGACGCGCCGAATTCGCGCTCGACACCGTCGATCAACCGGTCGAGGGCTCCGTGCAGGGGTGCCATGCGCACGGCTGCAATGATCGAACCTTCCCAGCGCAAGGGCATATCGCCGGGCTCGCGTTCGTCCGCGGGAACGAGCGTGGCACCGAGTGCTTCAACGACCGGCTTCACCGCCAACACGAACGGATGGCGTGGCAGGCCACTCATGGATTCTCCGTCATGCGTTCGGTGTGCAGGCTGACGTGGGTGGCACCGTTGGCATACGCCGCGTCGAGGACTGCCCGGGCGACTTGCCCGGCCTGCTCTGCCGGAACGCTGCAACTCGAACCGAAGGGTCCGAAGTCGATCTCGAATCCGAGTGCTTGGGCAGCCTCGACCGCCGATATGACGTGAGGGCCGGGTTGGCCCTCGACGAACGGTTCGATGGTGAACTCCAGCAGCAGCACGCGACTGAACTGTATCGAACGTCGCAGCGGCGCCGGCCCGGGGCAGGTAGGGAGGCCGAGCCGGCGCGCTGTGATGAATCAGCGGGCGCCCATCACCCGCTGCAAATCAGTACTGCGATTGATGCAGTCGGTGCCGGCCATCTCGAACGCCTCATTGAGCCGGTTGAGTGCGCTCTTGAATGTGGTGTTCCAGTCGGCTTCGAACTGCTGACGGGCCGGGCCTTCCCACACGGTTCCGGCAAGGGCCGAACTCACTGCGCCGATCACTCCGTCGATTGCCAGCTTCTGTTGCTTCATCGACCGGCCGAGGCCGCTCAACTGCTCGGGATTGGCCCCGTACATACTCATCTGGTGTCTCCTCTTCGCGAGCACGTTTGCTCACCTACAAAGAGGTACGCCGCATCGTCCGAAGCGGAAGGTTCAATGTGGGGCGAGCAGCGGCAGCAGCAGCGTGACGCTGTCGGGGAGAAAGCGGTGCGTGGCACGCATGGCGTCGAGTTGGTCGAACGTCACCCAGCGAGCCTCGGTCACCTCGCCGTCCGCGAACATGAACGGGCCGTCGTGCACGACTCGATATCCACGGCAGACCGCAGCCAACTCATCGTCGACGTAGCGGGCCTGCCCGAGGAACTCGACGTCGACATCGATCAGCCCGAGTTCTTCGGCCAGCTCACGCCGAGCGGCCTCTGTGTACGTCTCGCCGGACGCGACCACGCCCCCTGCGGCGATATCCCACCAGCCTGGCCAGATGTCCTTGGCCTCACTGCGCCGATGGATCAATAAGCGACCGTCGGTCGACATCACGGCGATCCCGACCGAGCGATGTTGCAGCCTGCCGGCGCGCATCTCGGCGCGGGTGACGGTAGCGACCACATTGTCGTCGTCGTCGACGATATCGACCAGCTCGTCGGTCATCCCCGCAGGTCTACCATGCGCCGATGGAACTCGACATGCTGCGCGACGGAGCCCACGACCTGCTGGGCGAAATGGTGAACCTCCGGCGCACGCTGCACCAGTGGCCAGAAATCGGTAACGATCTGCCGATCACTCGCAACAGTGTGCTCGAAGCGCTCGACGGGTTGCCGCTGCACGTGACACTGCACGAGACCACCAGCGGGATCGCCGCGCTCCTCGACGGTGGCAAGCCGGGCCCGACGGTTTTGTTGCGCGGCGACATGGACGCGCTGCCGCTGACGGAGGACACCGGACTCGATTTCGTGTCGAAGAGCGAGGGAGTCATGCACGCGTGCGGACATGACACGCACACGTCGATGCTGGTCGGCGCGGCCAGGCTGCTGAGCGCGCAACGCGCCGACATCGCCGGGCGGGTGCTGTTCATGTTCCAACCCGGCGAGGAGGGCAACCACGGCGCCAGGTTCATGCTGGAGGAAGGCTTGCTCGAGCTTCCGAAGCGTGACGATGGATCCGATTCGCCGGTCACGGGTGCCTTTGCACTGCACATCACCTCGTCGCTGCCGACCGGTTGGCTGAGCTGTCGCGGTGGTTCGATCATGGCTGCAGCAGACACGCTGTTCATCACGGTCAAAGGGCGCGGTGGGCACGCTAGCGAGCCGTACCGGGCACTCGACCCCATCCCGATCGCCTGCGAGATCGTGCAGGCGATGCAAACCATGATCACCCGGCGCATCGATGTGTTTGATCCGGCTGTGGTGACCGTTGGCAGGATCACGGCCGGCACGGTGAACAACATCATCCCCGAGACGGCCGAGATCGAGGGCACCATCCGCTCTGTCAGCGAGCGCACACGCCGACTGGTGCACGACGGCATTCGTCGCGTCGCCGAAGGCATCGCTTCGGCGCACGATGCCGACGTCGTGGTGGATCTCGTCGACGGCTACCCGGTCACGGTCAATGACAAGACTCAAGCGGAGGTCGTGCTGGAACTGGCAGGAGGTCTGGTCGGCGCCGACAAGACCGTGCGCCTGCGCAATCCCTTGATGGGAGCAGAGGACTTCAGCTACGTGCTGCAGCAGGTCCCTGGTGCCATGGTGTTCCTCGGTGGCACCCACGTCGACCGGAATCTGCGAACTGCAGCACCGAATCATTCGAACAGGGTCGTGTTCGATGAGGGGGCCATGGTCACCGGCACGGCGATGTATGCCGCAATGGCCCTCAACCACCTCAGCGTGTGACGCCTCTACGTCACCAGGCGAATGGTCGCCAGTTCGAACGGTCGGAGCGTCAGCGAGACGATGCCGTCGCTGCATTCGACGCCGTCGACCGGCTCCTCCAACAGGTTGCAGCGCAACGCGCCGCGGATCCGATCCGGCGTGCGCACGGTCACATGAGCACGATCGCCGCACGCCTCGTACAGGCGAACGATCAGATCACCCGACCCGTCGTCGGCGTGCTTCACGCTGCTGATCTGAACACCGAGGTGATCGAGCGTGACGACAGGACTTGGTGCCGCGGCTGCTTGACCGGTGACAACCCGAAGCGGCAGGTTGAGGGCTTCGGCCTCGTGCAGCACTTCATGTAGTCCGGGGCCGTGTGGCAGCACCCCGATGGTCACCGTGTGCCTTCCGTGATCAGCATCGGGGTCGGGATACTTGGCGGCGCGCAGCAACGAAACGCTGACACCGCCCTCTTGGACGCCGTGGCCATACCGGCCGTCATTCAGCACCGCGACTCCGAACGATGGCTCGCTGAGGTCGACGAAGCGATGTGCGCAGACCTCGAACTTCGCCGCGTCCCACGAACTGCTGGCGTGAGTCGGGCGCTTGACGTGACCGAACTGGATATCGCAGGTCGCCTCGTGGGCGTGCACGTCGATCGGCACCATCAGCGAGAGCAGCTTCTCCTCCTCGTGCCAATCGATGTCGAAACCGATGTCGAGTCGTGCTGATCCGGCACGGACGGTATACGTCTGGGTCAGCGTCGACGTGCCGAACTGGCGACGCACGACCAGTACCGCCAGCAACGGATGAGAGTTGAGCTCGATCGATGACGTCGACGTGATCGACGATCCGAGCGATCGAGTCCAGGCTTCGAGATCCCACGCGTCGTACTCGACGGGATGGTCGGGTGCCAGCTCCAGCGTGATCCGCTTCCCCGGAGGTAACAACTGCCGGCCGCGCACGACATCGATGATCGAGGTGACCTCGCCATCGAGGTTCCAGCTCACCGTGATCAGACCGTTGTTCATCGATTGCTCGGTGACCGTGACACGATGGTCGTTCGATGTAGCTGCTGCCACTGCTGCAATGGCCGAGCCGGCGACGTCGACCATGGTGGGTTCGCCGTCGACGACGATCACTTCGCGTCGGGCGTGGCTTGCAGCATTGGCGACCGATAGGCCGGCTGGCGCCGCCACTGCAATGGCCGCAGCGATGATCGCCTCCAGGCGCTCGGCGACCTGCTGGTGCGCGGCCGCTGCATCGTCAGCCACCCAGGCAATCGACGAGCCGGGAATGATGTCGTGGAACTGCTGCAGCAATACGTCCTTCCAGAGCTCCCCGAGCTCCGTCGTGACCTCGCGTGGCGCGCCGCCTGCCGCAACCCACCACAGTTCGGCCTCGCGCAGCAGTCGCTCGCAGCGCCGGTTGCCGATCTTCGTCGCCGACTGCGACGTCAGCGTGCCGCGGTGCATCTCGAAGTAGAGCTCGCCCGACCACACTGGAACAGGCGCGCCTACCGCAATCTCGGCCTCGACATGACCGAAGAACTGGTCGGGCGTTCCCAACTCGATGCGCGACAGACCATCGAGATCAGTCATGCGCCGGGCGCGCTCGAGCATCTCTCGGGTTGGACCGCCACCGCCGTTGCCGTGACCGAATGGCATCAGCGACCAATTGCTCCAACCGTGGTCCTTGAAGTTGCCTTCCGCGTAGCGAACTTCGGCCGACGTGATCTCGGCGTTGTACGTGTCGACCGGCGGGAAGTGGGTCAGCACCCGGGAGCCGTCGAGGCCTTCCCACCAAAAGGTCGAGTGTGGGAAGACGTTCTGCTTGTTCCAGCTCAGCTTCTGGGTGACGAAGCGTGTGCAGCCGCCTTGCTGGAACATCTGCGGCAGTGTGGCTGGATAGCCGAACACGTCGGGAATCCAGATCACCGTGCTGCGTACTCCGAATCTCGACTCGAAATAGCGTTGCCCGACGATCAGCTGGCGCACGATGCTCTCGCCGCTCGGCAGGTTCATGTCAGGCTCGACCCACATGCCACCGACCGGGTGCCATTGACCGGCAGCAACCTTGTCGCGGATGCGCTGAAACACGATCGGATGGCTGCGCTCGATCCAGTCGTATTGAGCGGCTTGTGAGCAGGTGAAGTGATAGTCGGGGTAGTCGTCCATCAGCCGGACGGCCGAGGCGAAGGTACGCGCACACTTTCGTTGGGTCTCGCGGATGGGCCACAGCCAAGCCGAGTCGATGTGCGCGTGACCGACTGCCATCACGTGGTGGGCTCCACCGCGTGCTGCGAGACCGAGTGCCGGTTGCAGCAGCCGTCTCGCACTCGCGGCGGTTGCGCCGACATCGTCGAGGTCGAGAACATTGAATGCGGTCTCCAACTGGCGCAGTACCCGCACCCGGCGGGCGTCGTCGGCTGGTAGCGAGCGAGCCAGGCCCAGCAGCACGTCGACATCGAGCAACAAGTGGAACACCGCGTCGTCACGACGACCGATCGACGCGTGCCGCAGTCGATACAACGGTGTGTTGCCCGCCGTGGCGAGCGAGCCGAGCGACGATGGCCTGAACCCCGGGAAGGCCGGGTTGGAAGCAGCCTCGACATGAAAGGTGAACGGACCAGGTGCGACGGCCGGCAACGGGAGGCCGGTACGGCGCGGATGGATGCCCTGCACCGGCTGGCCATCGATCCACACCATCCCCTCTGATTGGAAGCCGGCGGAATCAGGATGAAAGCCGAGGTCGATCACCGCCTCGAGCTGCGGGCCGACCAGCGCAGTCGGCACATCGACGGTGAAGCGGAACCATGTCGTGCCCCACGGCCGGCTCCAGTGATCGCCGACTGCGAACTGCCGGTAGTTGCCGTTCATCGCCTCGTCGAACGACACCGGCTCACCCGGCGCGTCCCATGCCGCGACCTCCAGTGGCACGGAATCGCGATACACGGCCGGGAGCACTCGTTCGTGCAACTCGCGCTTGAGGCGAGCCTCGACAAGCTTCAGGTCGTTGTGCACGATGCGAGGCTAGTGACCGCGGCAATTACCCTGACTGCATGACGAAGCGGCCACTCGACGGCGTGCGTGTGCTCGACTTCACGAGGGTGCTCAGCGGGCCGCACGCGACGCGCATGCTGTGCGACTTGGGCGCCGACGTCATCAAGGTCGAACCGCCCGAAGGTGACATCACTCGAACAGTCAATCCGCGGGTCAATGGGTTGGCCACTTACTTTGTTCAGCAGAACGTCGGCAAGCGCAACGTCAGCCTCGACACGAGCAAACCCGAAGCAGTGGAGTTGCTGTTGCGGCTGGTCGCTTTCTGCGATGTTCTCGTCGAGAACTTCAGGCCCGGCGTGATGCAGCGCATCGGGCTTGGCTATGACGTCGTCGTCGAACGCAACCCCGGCATTGTCTACGCCTCGATCAGCGGGTATGGCTCGAGCGGGCCATGGGCATCGCGGCGCGCCTACGCGCCGGTAGTTGGCGCGGAGACAGGAATCACCAAGGAGCAAGGCGACGTTCGGGGCGGCCGGTATGCCAACGACCCATTCAGCCATGCCGATGTGTATACGGCGCTTGAAACCGCCTCGGCGATTCTGGCGGCACTGTTCAACCGCGAGCGCACAGGCCAGGGCGACCACATCGAGATCTCCATGGCCGAGACGATGCTCTACGTCAACGAGCATGCTCACGATCAGTTGTGGGATGGTGATGTTCCGCCAGACTGGATCCGTAGCTTCGGGCCGGCCGGCTATCCCGTGCTCTCGGCGGCGAATGGCGAAGGCGTGGTGATCAGTGGCCATCCCGCCGAGCGCGGCACGTTCGATCGATTCATGAGTGCCATCGGACGAGTCGACCTGATCGACGATCCGCGTTTCGTCGATGTGCCGTCGCGGCTCGCGCACTTCGCCGACATCGTCGCGATCCTCAGTGCTTGGGCAATCGCCGTTGCGACACCACAAGACATCGAATCTGCGATGGGCGAGTACGGCCTGGCAACGGGCACGTTGCGAACGCTCCGCGAGGTGTGCGACACCGATTGGGCGAAGGAGCGCGGGGTTGTCGTAGAGGTCAGCGATCGTGGCAGCGGCACGTTGCGTCTGCCCAACTCGCCCTGGCGGTTTGCCAGCGGCGACGTGGGTCTGCACGGCGAGCCTCGGTATCGCGGCGAGGACAACCGCGCTGTGCTTGGCGAACTGCTTCACATCGATGACGCCGAGCTTGATCGCCTCGAAGCCGACGCTGTCCTGTCAAGCAGGCTGCCACGCCGATGACGTTGCGATTTCCGGTCGCGCCGATGAAGGCGACGATCGGCACGTTGCCCTCCGACGATGACAAATGGGCCTACGAGATCAAGTGGGATGGGTACCGCACGCTGGCGTTCGTCGATGCCGGTCAAACACGGTTGCAGAGCAGCAACTTGCTCGATGTCACTGCCAAGTATCCGGAGTTGGCTGAACTCGCTGGCTCTGTCAACGCGGAATCGGCGATCATCGACGGCGAACTGGTGGTGCTCGACGCCGAAGGCAGACCGAGCTTCGAGCTCATGCAGCAGCACGCCACGCAGGTCGCTTTCTACGCCTTTGATGTGCTGTCGGTCGACGGTCACGACACGATTGCTGTGCCGTACGAGCAGCGCCGCGAGCTGGTCACCGGCCTGCTGGAATCGGGACCGAACTGGATGGTCCCAGCGCATCGAGTCGGCGATGGTGCCGCACTGGTGGCGGCGACGATCGAGCGGGGGCTGGAGGGTGTGATGGCCAAGCGATTGGGCAGTATCTATGTGCCCGGCAAGCGGACACCGAACTGGCGGAAGGTGAAGAACCGGCGCACCGTGCAGGTCATCATCGGCGGCTACACACCAGGTACGGGCAACCGAGTCTCAACGTTCGGCGCGCTCCTGGTTGGCGTGCTCGAACCCGACGGTTTGCGATTTGCCGGAGGCGTAGGCACAGGGTTCAACCAGCGCACCTTGGGCGACCTGTCGGTGACGTTGCGGAGTCTTCGCAGCGACAGTTGCCCATTTGCTTCGCTGCCACCTCGTGAGTACTCGCGGGATGCGATCTGGGTGCGGCCCGACCTGCGCGCCAACGTTGAGATCGCCGAGTTCACCAACGAGGGCTATGTGCGTCATTCCAGCTTCTCCGGGCTCGTTCAGTAGTGCCGCGATGCTGACCCGCGATGACGCGGTCGCACGTGATGCCGGCGATCCGCTGGCGCGGTGGCGCGATGAGTTTGTTGTCGCCGATCCGTCGTTGGTCTACCTCGATGGGAACTCCTTGGGGATGATGCCCCGGCGCACGATTGCCCGGCTCGAACGCGTGATGAGCGACGAGTGGGCTGCAGGGCTGATCCGGTCGTGGGATCATTGGCTCGACCTGCCGCAGCGGGTTGGCGATCGATTGGCGCCACTCATCGGCGCGGCGGCCGGCGAAGTCGTCGTTCACGACTCGACCACCGTCAACATCTACCAACTCGTCGATGCCGCGTGTGCGATCCGGCCCGAGCGGGGAGCGATCGCGATCAGCGCGGCCGAGTTTCCAACCGATCGTTACGTGGTCGCCGGAATCGCAAACGCTCGCGGACTCCAAGTGCGCACCGACCTCGCCGACCTCGGCGATGTCGCTGTGATGGTGCGCTCGGTCGTCGACTACCGAACGGCCGAGGTGGCCGATGTCGCCGGCGAGACAGCGCGAGCAGATGCGGCCGGTGCCATGGTGCTGTGGGACCTGTCTCACGCCGCCGGAGTACTCGCGATGGACCTTGGTGCGGCGAACGTTCAGTTGGCGGTCGGCTGTACGTACAAGTATCTCAACGGCGGTCCCGGTGCACCGGCATTCAGTTTCGTAGCGGCGGAGTTGCACGCGACGCTTCCGCAGCCGATCTGGGGTTGGTTCGCCCAATCCGACCAGTTCGAGATGGGACCGACCTTCGTGCCACAGCCCGACATCCGGCGGCTGCTGTTCGGCACTCCATCGATCCTCGCTCTCGTCGCCGCGGACGAAGGAATAGCCCTGACGCTCGAGGCCGGAATCGAGGCGGTCGCCACCAAGGCGCAAGCTCTGACAGGCTTCGGCCTGGAACTGTGCGACGAGCTCGGCCTGCGCTCGACAACACCTCGTGACCCGACCCGCCGCGGCGGCCACATCGCCGTCCACCACCCGAACGCCATGCGGCTGGTTGCCGAGCTTGCCCAACGCGGCGTGATCACCGACTTCCGCGACCCCGACATCGTGCGCATCGGCTGCTCGCCTCTGACAACCCGGTTCACCGACGTCTTCGAGGGTTTGGTCGCCATGGCCAGCCTCGCATCCCCCACCTGACGCAAATCCCCGCGACGAGCGGGATCAGATCGGGTCAGAGCGGGGTTTGCTCCATGTCGCGGGTGACGTACATCGTCAGTTCGGCGCGATCGCGGACGCCCAGCTTTGGAAGGATTGCCTCGACGTGGGCGTCGACCGTCTTCGGGCTGAGGTACAGCTCGTCAGCGACCTGTCGATTGGTACGCCCGCGGGCGATCGACACGGCAACTCGCAGCTCGTCGTTGGTCAATCGTGAAGCCAGCGAGGAACTGGTCGGGGCGACAGGCCCGGCGATCCGGCGCGCCTGCGCGGCCCAGGGCTGCGCACCGACACGCTCGAAGATGCGTAACGCGGCCCGCGAGGCCTCGTGATCGCCATGGCGTTCGCCCAACAGCAACAGGCTCCTGGCTTGCTCGAACGGTGCACCCAACGCAGCGAGTTCCTCGGCAGACTCGCGTAGATCGTCGGGGCGATCGTGCAGCATGCCCTGCCCGCGATGGGCGACTGCAGCGCCCCACTTGGATCTGCTCGCGTCGGCCTTCGCGGTGACCTCGACGATCACCTCGGCGGCCTCGACGACCGCCCCGATGGCGAGCAGTGCTTCGAGCAGATCGCCCTGGTACCACAGGTCGCCGGCGTCGCCTACGTCGGTGTGGAGGCGGTGCACACGCCGAAGATGCTCTGCAGCCTCGGCGTAGCTGCCGGTGGTCAGCGCGACGTGGCCGAGCGCCGACAATCCCCAGATCTCGAGAATCGTCATGCCAACTCGTCGGGCCCGAGCGATCACGGCCTCGGCGCGTGTTCGTGCCGAGTAGGTTCGCCCGAGCACGGCTTCGACCCTGGCGAGCACGGCATGACCGAACGATGCTGTCGGCAGGTCGGGGGTGTCGTTGAGATCGACGTCGAGCACCGAGGAAAGAACAGCGTCGGTCAGTCGGCCGCGGCGAAGGTACATCTCGCCCTGCAACGCGCCGCTGAAGCCCAGCACCGAGGCCAGCCCATGATGACGGGCCGCGACCATGGAGAGGTCGAGCATCTCGTTGGCCTCGTTCCAGCGTTCCTGCGAGAGGCGGGCCAGCGCAACCGCCTGAAGAATCGGGAGCACCTTGGAGTCGAGCATCTCGATCGGCAGCGAACGCATAGTGCTCGCTGTGTCGAGGTCGGCCTCAGCGCCGTCGCGATCGCCGAGCCGTTGCGATGACATTCCCCGTACGGCCCGGGCCGCGATCAGCATGGGAACACCCAATGGCTCGGCGGCCTCGACGGCAGACTGGGCGAACCGCTGGCAGTCGACCGCCCGGCCGGCCAGGCCGCTGTGCAGCGAAGCGCGGATGAACAGCCCGATCGAGCGCGACGGATCGATGGTCGCGATTCGTAGCGCCTCTTCGGCGAGCAGATCGACGCCGCGATTCTGGTCGATCATCCAGGCGATGCCTTCAGCACGGATGCCGATCGCATCGCAACGAACCAGCGGGTCGTCGCACATCGCCACCACTTCGTCGAGCACAGCCATCGCCCTGTACGGGTCGGACCCGTTCCAGCGCGATGTTCCGGCGGCCAACAAGCGGCGGTGACGTCCGGCCATGTCGCTCGACAGACCGGCCGCCCTCTCCCATGTGGCTGCCGCGGCGCCCCACGCTCCACGGCGATCGGCGACGACTGCAACTTGCTCGAGTACCTCGGCGACGGCTTCGTCGGGACCAATGGTTGCGGATGCCAGATGCCACGCCCGCTTATCGGCGTCACCGACAACCTGTGCGAGCGCCGCATGAGCGGCGCGCATTGCTGCCGGGCCGATCGCATCGCGTATTGCAGTACGCATCAGCGGGTGGGTCAGCTCGACCGATTCCGGTGACAAGCGTGCAATGCCGGCAGCCTCGCCCGCAATGAGCCCGGCGATACCTGTCTCGAAACGCTCGACGGCGTCGCGGATGTCGCCAGCGGTCGTGTCGAGGGCGGCGGCGGCGACGGCCAGCGCCTGCCTTGTTCCGACGTCGAGGGCGTTGATTCGATCGACGAACGAGGGGATCAGCCGATTGCCGACAGGCAGGTCGCGAGGTAGCGCAGCTCTCCCCGCCAACTGGTCGTCATCGAGCAGGCGCGCCAGTTCGCCCAACGCCAGCGGATTGCCTTCGGCGGCATCGACACATCGCTGAGCGACATCGCGATCTGTACCAGCGCCCAGCATCGCCAGCGCACCATCGACATCGAGACCCTTGAGTTCGATGGTCTCGAAGCCGGCATTGTCGAACTTGGACACCATGCCCGAGCGTTCCGTGATGATGGCGACGACCGGCTCGTCGGGTAGACGACGCAGTGCGAAGGCAAGCGCCGAGCAGGAAGGCTCGTCAAACCAATGTGCATCGTCGAGCAACAGCACCAACGGTGCGTGCTCGCTGGCTGCGGCGAGGGCTGCCAGGGCGGCGCCGCCAACGGCCAACTGACCCTGCGTCGACCCATCGCCGATGGCACTGGCCAGTACCGCCTGGTGCGGCCCCGGCACCTTGATGCGTAGCGCCCGGATCTTCCTGATCAACGCACCCAGGCAGGAGTACGCCAACTCTGCATCGGACTCGGAGCCGGTCAGTCGAATCACCGCGGCCGGGGTCTGGGCGGCCACCCAGTCGAGCAAGGTGGTCTTGCCGATGCCTGCTTCACCGCGAAGCCGGATCGTGACACCCGAGCCCCGGTCGAGGTTGCTGAGTACTCCGCTTAGCAGGTCGAGCTCAGTGCGGCGACCGACAACTGTCGCCGTACCCTGCCCGTTGCCCATCGTCTCATTATGGTCGGCGGACGCTGCCTCGGTTCAAAGCGTCACGCCGGATGGCGTTGCCGCGACGGAGCGACCTCAGCGCCGAGAGTCCGACATTGGAGGGCATGAGTTGGCGCCGTCGGGGCCGGGCGGCTCTAACCTGGCGCGGAATCGGGTGAGAATATCTGCGCACCCGGCCCGTCGCCCCTCTAGCTCAACGGTAGAGCAGCGGACTTTTAATCCGTTGGTTCGGGGTTCGAGACCCCGGGGGGGCACCAAATCTCTCCAGTTCAGAGCATGTTGCTGAGCTACAACGTTGGACGGAACTAGCCTTGCCGCGAATCTGCCGCGAAAGGATGGTTCGAATGCGAACGATGCCGGAGCGCACGCCTGGCACGTGGGAACTCGTTGTGTCGGTGGGACTTGATCCTGCGACGGACAGTCGGCCGGGTCATGCGGTGCGATGTGGCAGGTTCTGTTCGAGCCAGTGGCGAGAGAGTGGCTTCATGTCGTCGTGCGGATAGTAACCGTCGAAGGTTTTCTTGGACGTCCTCAATCGTGTGAAGCCCCGAGGCCGCGAGGAGCGGTTCCAGATCGGGGAGGTCTCGTCTTCCTCGACCGGCGCGGAGCTTCATCGCCAGCAACATCATCGGCTGCGCGACGAAGACGCGCACCTTGCCAACCTCGAGTGTCGGTCGCCAATCGTGTGGGCCCACACCGACACCTTCTGGGATGAACATCACGGCCTTCTCGTTGAGCCAATCGTCGGGCCAGCGGCGACGGATGGCGATCTGTTTCACCACATCAACGACCTGTTCGCGGACCGCCGGTCGGGCGTTGACCCAGGCGTCGATGTCGCTGGTTGCTTGGCGGTCGGTGTTGTACTCCAGAGAGATTGCAGCGCCGCCGACCACATGAATCGTGAGCTCTAACCCGGCAGCGTCCAACTCGCCGGCAAGCTCGCCCAGCCCTGCCACGATGTCGTCTCGATCCAGCGTCATACGCTGGCCAGTTCTGCGGTGTCGATGATCACTCCACGAGTTCGCAGTTGGGGCGGTGTGGCCTCGATGACGCTCGGGTCGCCGATCGACCATCGGTCGACGAACCACGGCGAGTCGAGGCGGGGACCGTCGGTCAGCCACTTCGGGCGAGGCAGACGCTCGGCTGCCAGTCGAAAATCGACTACGCCGGCGATGAATGCATCGAAGCGCTCATCGCCCGTCGGCGGCGGTGGGGCCACCGTCAACGCGACCCGCTCCGCACCATGTTCGCGAGCAAGGTCGTCGGCCAGTTGGATGACAGCTCGATAGGCGCCGTCCTCGTTGTCGGCGGCCAGAAAGCGCGCTGTGGAGTCAGCAGCTTCGGCGACCGTTGCGCTCTGGGTCGGGAGCGCTGCGAGGCGGAACCCGGCAGCTCGAAGCAAGCGATCGAGGGTGTCGACGTTGACGTCGCGTCGTTCCGATTCGAGGCGGGAAACGTTCGATTGGCGAAAGCCGACCTTGGCCGCGAGCGCGGACTGGCTGAGCGGTGTGCTGTGTCGGGCGTGTCGTAGGAGTCGAGCTGCAACGGTCATGATATGTCCTCGGGACCTAGTATATCCAAATGGATATGAGTTGTCTACCGCGCCGAGGCGAATCAAGCCGCAGGTAACGCAAGATCCGTAGGGGAGCCAGCCGCGAATTCTGCCGCGAAACTCGGCAACACTGGCCGCTACTAGATGTACGATGCGAGCAACCGCACCTGCACTGAGCAGGGAAAACAACACAAGGCAGCACAGGCCAACACCGGTTCGAGGCGACTTTTAATCCGTTGGTTCGGGGGTTCGAGACCCCGGGGGGCACCGCTCGCGCAGCGTCGCCGATGGCTACACGATCGCGATGACCGCAGCGATCTCGACGTGAGACCCGCCTGATACCCGCCCCAAAATTCATGACACACTGGCCTGGTGAGCTATCAGCATGTACTCCTTGACTGCGACGGGCCATTCGCCACCATCACCCTCAATCGACCAGAGAAGCGCAACGCATTGGCGCTGGATGTGATGTTGGAGGTTACCGAGGCATTTCGTGCGGTCGGATCGAGCACGTCGATCGGCGCGATCCTTGCCGCCAATGGCCCGGTCTTTTCGGCGGGTCACAACTTTGCCGACATGGCGGGTGCCGACCTCGACCACATCACACATTTGTTCGACGTGTGCACCGAGATGATGAACACGATCCAGTCGATCCCGCAGCCGGTCGTTGCCAAGGTACACGCCTTGGCGACGGCAGCAGGATGCCAGCTCGTCGCTTCGTGCGACCTGGCAATTGCCGCCCACAGCGCGGCATTCGCAATTCCGGGCGGGAAGGGCGGCCTGTTCTGTCACACGCCTTTGGTCGCCGTCGCTCGCAATGTGGGTCGCAAGCGAGCAATGGAATTGGCCCTCACCGGCGACCCGATCGATGCCGCGACGGCGGCGTCGTGGGGTCTCATCAACTACGCCGTGCCCGACGACCAACTCGACACAGCAGTACACGATCTGCTGACCCGGGCTACCCGCGGCAGCGTTGCGTCGAAGGCCGCCGGCAAGCGCGCCTACTACGCCCAGACCGAACTCGGCCAGACCGACGCCTACGCCTACGCCGTCGAGGTGATGTCACGATCGGCCACCACGCATGATGCGCAAGAAGGCATAGCCGCGTTCCTCGAGAAGCGCCGGGCCACCTACACCGACCGGCCCTGATACAACCGCGCCACGTATGCCACAACCGATCCGAGTGCTGTTCGTCTGCCTGGGGAACCATTGTCGATCGCCATCGGCCCATGCCGTGGCAGCCCATGTCGCCCGGCAACGGGGAACAGACCACGTCGCGTTCGACTCAGCGTCCACCGGCCGTGATCACATCGGTGATCTGCCTCATCCGCTCGCATCGCACGAGGGTGGTCTGCGCGGCTATCACGTCGGTCATATCGGTCGGCAGATCCATCCCGACGACTTCGCGCGCTGCGACCTGATCATCGCCATGGACCGCGACAATGCCTCCGACCTCGGGCGGCTGCGCGGTGGTGAAGAGTCGCGTCGAGGTGCGTACTCCCGCGTGGAGCCGGTGCAGATCCAGCTCTTGCGTCGATGGGACCCGTTCGCGATGCCTGGTGACGAAGACCTGGCCGACCCGTGGGGTCGCCCACCCAGCGCGTATGCCGACATGTTCGACGTGATCGAGCGCTCGATTCCGCCGCTGGTCGAGCATCTGGAATGGCTGGTCAGCGAGAGCCCGTGAGCCAGGTTTCCCCAACGAGGTACCTGGCTTCATGCGACCTCGGCCAGTGCCCGCAACTGACGCACGACTGCCTGGCGACGGTTGCGCACAGTCCGATCCGTCACTCGTAGAGCGGCCGCTGCCTGCTTGACGTTCGATGTGTTGAGCAACGTCACCACGATGGCCACGTCAGCTTCGCTCATGCCTGCCGACTTGGCGCGGCCGAGCAGCTCGACGATCGTGACCATTGGCTCGACGGCGAGATCGTCTGGTTCGATCGCCCTATCGAGCTTGGCGGGATCCGTGAGGTCGTGCACCAGCATGCGTCGCCTGGCTTTGATGAAGGCCTGGTGTTCGCAGTCGCGCAGCAGGTTCTTGATGACGTAGCGATCGCGTTGGTCGATCGGAAACGAGCGGATCACGGACCACGCCTCGGACAGCAGCTCGTCGAGCGCATCAAGCTGGGACTCGAAGCCCGATGAGTTGCGCCTGGCGCAGGTGCTGAGCCCAGGAAGCATGCGCTGTAACACCACCCTTGCCGCAAGCTCGTCGTGTCGCGCCAAGACCACCAGCCGACGCATGGCCTCGTCGCTCGACGCATCCATTTCCACCGGGCCGAGACCGGTCAGCACCAGGAGATCGTCGAGGGAACTGAGCACCCGTGGCGTCAACTTCCACGCAGTAGCGCGTGCCACGGCGGAGCGTCGGCCGCTGAGCAGATTCCATTCGCGCTGCAGCCGGGTGAGGAGGTATCGGTGATT
>JAYTZE010000721.1:0-1200 GCA_043742385.1 Ilumatobacteraceae bacterium | reverse complement strand
GGATGAGGAACTCGTTCCAGGCGAGCAGTGCCACGAAGATCGAGGTGGCCACCACACCAGGCATGGCCAGGGGAGCGATGATGTGGACGAACACCTTCGTCCCGCTGGCGCCATCAGTGCGGGCGCTTTCTTCGATCTCGACGGGGATCTGATCGATGAAACCGGTCATCAACCACACCGCGAAGGGGAGGTTCAGCGATGCGTAGATCACGATCAGGGCGAAGCGGTTATCGTAGAGGCCGAGACGGGTGACGATCTGGTAGATCGGGATCATGAGCACGATTCCGGGCATCGCTCTCACCAGCACGAGCATCGCCTCGAACGGTCGCCGGCCCGGGAACCGGCGATGTCGGGCGAGCGCATACGCGGCCAACGTACCGATCAGCACGCTCAGCGCCGTGGACACCAGCGTGATCATGATGGTGTTGCGGTAGATGTGACCGAACTCGGGGGTCTCGAACAGCGTTCGGTAGTTCTTGGCCGTCGGCTCGAAGCGGACGAACTTCGGTGGGTTCGCGTAGGAATCGACCCGTCGCTTGATGCTGGTCGACACCGTCCAGAACAACGGAAACAGGGCCACCAATGTCGCGCCGATCAAGATCGCGTACGACACGATCCGCCCCGCGCGGGAACCCCGGTTTGGCGATGATCCGCTCATGACGACGCTCGCTGTGCCCGAAGCCACAGCACGTAGACGGGCAGCGTCAACAGACCGACGGCCGCGCCGAGCGCGGCCGCGCGTCCGGTCTCGAGGAAGTTGAAGCCAGTGTTGTAGGTGAGCAGACCAACGGTCTCGGTTGCCCGACCGGGCCCGCCGCGAGTGAGGATGAAGATGGTGTCGAACAGCTTCAGGCTGTCGACAAGGCGGATCATGAGGGTGACGTAGAGCACCGGCCGCAACATCGGCAACGTGACGAACCGGAACACCCGCCACGTGGTGGCGCCATCCACCCGAGCGGCTTCGTGCGGCCCTTCGGGCAGTGCCGAGAGAGCCGCGAGCGTCATCAACATCACGAAGGGGATCGATTGCCACGAATCGACGAGCGCGATGGAGATGCGAGCCGCCCACTTCTCACCCAGCCACCCGATGCGCGACAGCCCGACCGATTCCATCAGCCAGTTGACCACGCCGAGGTCGGTGTCGAGCATGAACCGCCACATCAAGCCGACGGCCACGGGCGTGAGCAGCATTGGCAGCAG
>JAYTZE010000720.1:0-10738 GCA_043742385.1 Ilumatobacteraceae bacterium | reverse complement strand
CCAGTTCTGCAGTCGCCGGGCCGACACGTCGGACACGTCGGCGCCGACGGCGACCTGATCGCAGTACGTCTCGACAAGGTCTTCCCAAGCGGTCAGGTAGTCGATCTCTCCAGCGATCGAGTAGGCGTGCGCGAGAGCGAGACCTTCGTATAGCTTGACCCATTCGATTCGCCACTCGACATCGTCGGCCAGACCACCGTTGGTCCAGTCTGGTCGGCGGCCAAGTTCCAGCTCGACGCCGGCGTGTGTGAAACGACCCTGACGGGCAGCGTCAGCCACCGCAACGTCCCGGTACAGGTGATCGATCACACAGACCACCGGCTGCGGTGCGATCAACTCGAGTCCCGTCGTCGTCATGGTGAGTCCAGGCATGGCGCACCCGCGAACAGCGCGGCCATCTTCTGCGCCAACGCCTCGCCGTCGAAGTGTTCGGCGATGGTTGCTGCGCCTGCGCGCGCCAACCGATCGCTCAGCTCTGGATCCTTGGCCAGGCGCCAGATCGCGTCGGCGAGTGCCGACGCATCATCGGAGGGGACCAGCAATCCGTTGACGCCGTCGTCGATCAATTCAGGGATGCCCGAGACGGCTGTCGACACCACGGGCAGTTCCGCTGCCATTGCTTCCATCAACACGTTGGGGATCCCGTCGCGATCACCGTCGTCGGTGATTCGACACGCCAGCGCGAACACGCTTGACCGGCGATATTGGTCGAAGAGGTCAGCCTGGCTGAGGGTGCCGAGGAACTCGAACCGATCGTCGAGCCCTGCCGCGGTCACCCGCTGACGAATCACGTTCTCGTGGTCGCCGGACTCGCCGGCGATCGCTGCACTGACCTCGACCCCGCGCTCGACGAGGAGCGCGATCGCGTCGACCAGCACATCGAACCCCTTCTTCTCCACCAGACGCCCGACACTGATGATCCGCACCCGATCGGTGTGATCGCGCTGCTCGGCACCCGGCGCGTCGGCCAGCAGCCGGGCGAAGTCGGAGTTCAAGCCGTGGTACATCACGTGCACCGGTCGACCGGGAGCAATCGCTTGGAGGTGCTGTCGATTGGCGTCGGTACACGTCACCACGAACTTGGCGGCGCGCATCTTTCGGGCCAGCAGGCCATGGGGGTTCTGGCTGGTCTGGTAGATGTCCTTCGCATGGCCGGTGAACGAGAACGGCAGGTTCAGCAGGTGCGCGGCCCACCATGTGACCGTGGTCGTGCGATGAGCGAAGTGTGCGTGCAGGTGTGTGACCGTGTCGCCACGCGACAGCTCGTCGGCCACCGCCGCGGCGCGCATCCACTCCTTCACGTACACCGCCCGCGGCCGCCACCCGCGACGGTCTCGCCACGCCTGCGCAGCTGCCCAACCGGAGATGCGGGCGAGCCGCAGCGGGTGGCGGAGGGCGACGCGGCAGATGGGCCCGATCGCCTCGGGCAGGTTCTCACGCAGCCACCGCAGGAACGAACGGTCGGAGAGGCTGGTGAAGTTCTGCAGGTACATCGGCCGCGCCTTGATGCGGTCGACCACCGGATGATGACGCTGCTCGTCACTGGGCTTCAGCACGAGCAGGCGCAGGCGCGTGCCCTGCTCCTCCATGCGAGCGATCTCGCTGGCGATGAACAGCTCCGACATGCGCGGGTAGCCCATCAACACATAGGCAATGGATTGCTCATCCATATGCGGCCGCCAGGATCGAGAGGAAGCGATCGGTGCACGCTTGGAGACCGAAGCGCGACTCGGCTCGTGATCGTGCGTTGATGCCAAGCGCGGCACGAAGGTCGGCGTCCTTGGCGAACTCGTTGAGTGCGTTGGCCAGTCCGTGCGCATCGCCGGGCTCGACCAGTAAGCCGGTGACACGATGTTCGATTGCCGTCGGGATGGCCGCGACGTCGCTGCCGACGATCGCCAATCCGCAGGCCATGGCCTCGAGTACAACGTTGGGCAAGCCGTCGCGATCGCCCTCGGCATCGATCACACTGGGCACCGCAACAATGTCGGTCCCGTGATACAGCGAGGGCAGTTCGGCGTGTGTGCGGGCTCCGAGAAACTCGATGCGATCGGCGACGGCCGTGTCCCGTGCGGCCTGTTGCAGCGACTGCAGCAGCGGCC
The DNA here is from genome assembly GCA_043742385.1 of Ilumatobacteraceae bacterium. GTDB lineage: Bacteria > Actinomycetota > Acidimicrobiia > Acidimicrobiales > Ilumatobacteraceae > JAENVT01. The sequence continues at coordinate 8,636 of JAYTZE010000720.1, read as the reverse complement.
CGTCTCCGATGATGCGCAAGCGCCAATCGAAGTCGAGCAAGCGCACCGCGTCGATCAGCACGTCGAAGCCCTTCTTGGCCACCAGCCGACCGACGGCCAGCAGCTCCACCCGGCCACCGCCCAGGCGAAGTTGCGGCGCGAACGAGGTGAGATCGACACCGTGCGGGACCAAGATCGGGTCGGCGCCAACAGCGTCAAGTTGTTCGGCGACCTGCCAGTTGCACGCGACGATGCAAGCCGCGGCCCGGGCCCGATCGGCGAGCTCGGCCGGCTCGACCTTGCTTGGATCCTTGGCGTGCACGCTGAAACCGAATGGCACACCCAGCAGAGCCGCGGCGGCGCGGGCGACTGCAGCAGGCTGATGGGCGAAGTAGCCATGCACGCCATCGACCTGTACGCCGGCGACTTGCAGGCGGCCGAGGATCCCCACGACCTCGACGGCCTGCTGTTCGGCGGTGCCCGCGCCGAGATAGTGGACGTGGTCGTCGAGCGCGGCCACGGCAGGATGCCGGTCAGCTACGTCACCACGTTTGGTGGCGAACACGGCGGCGAGCATGCCGGCCGCGTTCAGTGCGAGTAGTTCGTTGAGTGCGAAGCTCTCGGACAGTCGCGGCCAACCAGATACGACGACGGCGATCTGGCGAGTGCCGTAAGGTCGAGCTTCGGATGAATTTGCCGGACTCATTGCCCTTGCCCCCATACGACGATCGGCTGCCTGCCGCTGCAACGCTGTTCGACGTCGAGGTGATGGCGGCGCACATCGGCCAGCTGTTCGCCCACGGTGTCAGCGGCGTGCGAGTCCGCTACATCGACTACGCACCGGGCGTTGCGTTGACTGTTCAGTACGTCGCCAATGCGGCAGCTTCGGGATTGCCAACCATCGAGGCGCATGCCACTACTGACCGTGACGGCTGGCAGATGTGGGCCTACCCGCACGACCCCGTCCTTCCACTGCTGGCTGCCGACAGCCGGCAGTTGGCCAACGCCGTCGGTGTCCATCCACGCGACTTGCCGGTGACTCGCCTGGCCTGGGTTCCTCAGCGACGAGCGGTGCTGCGATGCGGCCCCGTCGTCGTCAAGCTCTATGGCGATCCGACAGAGCGAGCTCGCGCTGAACACGCGCTGGAACGACTTGACGGTGTGTTGCCGACGGCCGCTCTGATCAGGTCCCGGCCCGATCACGGAGCAGTGGTGCAGCAGGCCCTCGGCGGGCGACCTTTCGATCGAGAGGACGCAACTCGGCTCGTCGCCAGCGCTGCCGCAATCCTGCAGAAATTGCACCACTCGTCTCTCGTGGGCCTCGATGATCTTCGCCCGCCCAAACTGCTGGCTGCCGCAGCTCTCCCGGCGGCGCTGGCGGCGTTTGCCATACCCGAGCTCTCGGAGCGCATTCGGGCATTGATCGACCAATTGACTGCGACCATTCCCGACCCTGCCGACGTCGTACCGGTTCATGGCGACTTCAATGTCGGCCAGTTGTTGGTCGACGGCGATCGAACTTGGGTCGTCGACGTCGACACACTCTCGGAGGGCTCGCCGTCGGTCGACATCGCCGCCTATGCCGCGAACCTGCACAACGGCCGCGAAGGTGACGACGGCGAGGTGCGCGCAGTGCTGGCTGGGCTGCGCGAGGCCTACGGACCATTGCCGTCTGATCTGATATGGCATCTGGCCGCCACCATGCTGCGCCGCGTCGATCGACCGTTCCGGCGGTTGAAGAAACGTTGGCCACAACGAACGGAGACGATCGTCTCGGCAATCGAGCGGTTGCTGCGATGAAGGATCAGAGGTATTCGACATTGGGACCCTGCATCCGGTGCCGTGTATCGAGCACGGCAGTTGCCTGATCGACCACCATGTCGTAGTCGACATCGTCGTGGTCGGTCAGCACGATGACGAGATCGGCGGCGTGCACTTCCTCAGCCGTCAGCTCGGCGCGGGTCACACCACCGGCAAAGGCATCGAGCGTGGCGAATTGATCCACCGCATGTACCTCGGCGCCGTCGGCCACGAGCAGCTTGGCGACGGTGCGGGCGGGTGACTCGCGGGTGTCGTTGGTGTTGCGCTTGTACGACATGCCCAGCAGCAGCAGACGGCTACGTGACGGAGCGATGCCCTGCTGGTTGAGGGCGGCGCGCACCCGCTCGACGACATAGTGCGGCATGTGCTCGTTGACGTCGTTGGCCAGTTCGACGAACCGGAACGGTCGGCCAACCCGGCGGCGAACGGTCCATGACAGATAGCTGGGGTCGATCGGCAGGCAATGCCCGCCCACGCCGGGTCCCGGCGTGAACTTCATGTAGCCGAACGGCTTGGATGCGGCAGCGTCGATCGCTGCCCAGATGTCGATGTCGAGCTCGGCGGCGAACACCGCCAGTTCGTTGACGAGAGCGATGTTGACGTGACGGAATGTGTTCTCGAGCAGCTTCGACAACTCGGCGACCTGCGTTGCCGCGACGGGCACCACCGTGTCGACAATCGACCCGTAGAAAGCCGCGACCTTGGCCAACGACGACTCGTTGATCCCCGAGACGACCTTGGGCGTATTGCTGAACTTCCACACGTCGTTGCCCGGGTCAATGCGCTCCGGGCTGTAACCGACCGAGAAGTCGTCGCCTGCACGCAGGCCCGATCCCGCCTCGAGTAAGGGCACCATGAGCTCCTCGGTCGTACCGGGATAGGTGGTCGATTCGAGCACGACGGTTGCGCCCGGGCGCAGGTAGCCACTCAATGTGCGAGCAGCAGCAGCGATGTAGGTGAGGTCGGGGTCGCCCTCGCGCAGGGGGGTGGGCACGGTGATGACAGCGACATCGAAGTCGGCGCAATCGTGCGGGCTGTCAGTGGCGGTGTATCGACCGGTGGACAGTGCGGCCTCTAGTTGGGCGTCGGGCACGTCGGCCGTGAACGACGTGCCGTCGGCGAGGTTCTTGGTGCGCTCGACATCGAGGTCGAAACCGACGACGTCGAATCCGGCTGCGACTGCGGCCATGGCCAGTGGAAGACCGACATATCCCTGCCCGACGACCACCACACGTTGAGTGCTTGTCACGATGCCCTCAGCGTCCGGCGAGTACGAGCGAACGATTCCGTACCCAGTCGAGTTGATTGGCCAGGCCGTCGCTCAGCGACATGCTGGGAGACCATCCCAATGCGTGCCGGGCGATGCGGGTGTCGGCCGCTGTCCTACGAACGTCGCCCTTGCCGTCTGCCGCCGGCCGAATATCGAGCGGCTTGCCGGCGAGGTGCTCGATGGTCGAGATGACCTGCAGCATCGTCGCTTCCTCGCCACCGCCGACGTTGAGCGTCAATGGAACATCGATCACAACCCCGGCACGCACCGTGGCATCGACCGCGTCGGCGACATAGGTGAAATCGCGTGACTGCAGGCCATCGCCATTGAGAACGAATGGTGGGCCGCCAACTGTTGCTTCGCACAACCGTCGCATGGCCATATCCGGGCGTTGACGCGGGCCGTAGACGGTGAAGTAGCGCAACGCCGTAATCGACAGACCGAGCCCCCGGTAGATGTCGGCCAGGTCCTCGCACATGCGCTTCGTCGCGCCGTATGGCGAACGCGGTCGAGTCGGAGTGACACCTTCGATGCAGGGGTACTCCTCGGCATCGCCATACACCGACGACGACGAGGCCATGGCCACCCGAGGGCATCCGGCGTCGAGGGCATGCTCGAGGACCCGCTGGGTGGCGATCAGGTTGTCGTGAACGTACCGGGAGAACGAATCGCCGAAGCTGGCACGCACTCCTGCCTGCGCAGCGAGGTGGAACACGACGGGACGATCGGCGAAAATTTGCTCGAGCGGAGCATCGGCGAGATCGGCTTCGATCAGGCTGAAGCGCGGCTCGTTCCGCAAGGCAGCGAGGTTTGCTTCCTTGTCTGACCGCGCGTAGTAGTTGGTGAACGCGTCGACTCCGGTAACCCTCCAGCCCTCGCTGATCAATCGCTCGGACAGGTGTGAACCAATGAAGCCGGCTGCTCCAGTAACGATTGCATGCATGGGTCGATCTCTCTTCGTCATGACGCGGCCAGGAATGGGCTGCGCGGCTCGTTGGCGAGGCCGACGAGCAGGTCGGCGGTGCGCTCGGCACCTCGGTAGTCGGCCCTGTCGATCGGTCGACGCGGGCGGGTCACCATCTGCTGTACGGCGTGCCACGTGCGCTCGGGCGTGATCGAATCGGGGTGAAGCATGTCCGCCAGTCCGAGGGCCACAAGCTCGTTGGCCCGGATGAGTTGTTCTTCGCTGGGCCGCACCCGGGGAATCACCAGGGCAGGAACCCCGGTTTGGAGTACTTCGGAGATCGTGTTGTAGCCGCCCATCGTCACCACGCCGCGCGCCCCGGCCAACACGTTGGCCATGTCGTGGCGGAACTCGAACAAGCGGATGTGGTCACCATCGCAACGGCTCGCCAATCGCCTGACAGCGGACGCCGACATCAGCGGACCGGTGACGACCACGATGGGATATGGCAGCGGCGCGTGCAGTTCGGCGTCGAGTACGGCGTCGATCATGTCGTGACCATCGCTGCCCCCGCCAACCGTGACCAATAAGTAGCCGCTGGGCAGATCGTCGGGCGGCGTCGTCGCAGGGCTGTTGCCGACAAAGCCGACGTGGGTCACCGGCACCGGCATCTCAACTCCGTCGAGACAGCTCAGTGCGTCATTGGTGGTGTTGTCGGGTCCGTAGACCACTGCGCAGTCGTAGTAGCGCCCGACGGCCGACAGGGTGTTGGCTTCGGACCACGCGGCGCGAACACGCGCCGGGTCGTCCTCGACATTTCGCAACCCCAGCACGATCCGTGATCGGCCGCGCCCTCGGAGAAGCTCGAGCATGGGCACCAGTTCATCGCGCAGGCCGAGCGGGGTCTTGTCGACGACGACGACATCGGGGTCGAAGGCTGCAGCTGCGCTACGCAGAATCTCGGAACGCATCGATTCGATCATCGGCATGTCGACACCGAGCGTTGCTGCATACAGCGTTCCGTCGGCCTCGCGGCGAAAGACCGGCAGCTTCACGGTGTCGACGCGCTCGGGCAATTCGAAGCTTCCGAGGGCGGCCGAGCCGGTGACGATCAGCGCCGTGGCGCAGGGGTCGTTCTCGGTGACCGCACGTGCCAAGTTGATCGTTCGGCGAAGGTGCCCAAGGCCGGCGCACTCATTGGTGATGAACAGGGCGCGCAACCCGTCGGATTCGAGCAACGCAGGAACTGTGGAGGTCTTCATCGCTGCGCACTCGTGAGGTTGCCGACCACGGTCGCCGGGTTGGGCGCATTGAACTGGGCGAGGAAGCCATCGGGTGTCACACGCGAACGTCGATGCAATCGCGAGTACAGACCGCCTCGACGCATCAGCAGGTCGTGAGTACCTTCCTCGACGATCGTGCCACCATCGAGCACGACGATACGGTCGGCCCGACGCACCGTCGACAACCGGTGGGCAATGATCAGCATGGTGCGCGAACGCGGCAGGTTGTCGAGGGCCGTAACGATCAGTTCCTCCGACTGGGTATCGAGCGCACTGGTTGGTTCGTCGAGTATCAGGATCGGCGCGTCGCGCAGGATCGCCCGTGCGATGGCGATGCGTTGGCGCTGGCCGCCCGACAGATCGACACCGCGCTCGGCGAGGTGCGTGTCGAGACCGTCGGGAAGCCGGTCGGTGAACTCGTCGACCAGGGCGAGCTTGGCGGCTCGCTCGACCGCGCTCCACGAGGCACCCGGGCGGCCGCAGGCGATGTTGTCGCGAATCGTGCCTCTCAGCAGCATGGTGTCTTGCAACACCATCGAGACCTGCGAGCGCACGGATGCGACGGAGTACTCGCGGATGTCGTGCTCGTCGATCATCACCCTGCCGAGACGGGGTTCGATCAGACGGGGAACGAGGGAGGCGAGGGTCGACTTGCCGGCGCCGGTCGGGCCGACCAGCGCGACGGTCTCGCCTGCGTTGATGTCGAACGAGACGGCCCACAGCACGGGCTCACGTCCGTACGAGAACGTGACTTCGTCGAATTGAATGTGGCCCCGAAATGGGGGCGCCAGAACCGCATTGGGCTGGTCGCGAATGTCGGGCTCCGTCGAGAGCACATCCTCGATGCGCTCGGCCGCGGCCATGCCCTTTGTGAAAATCGTCGTCAGTTTGGAGAGCGCCCTGACGGGCTTGTACAGCGAGCCGACATAGGTCAAGAAGATCAGCAAGACGCCGAGCTTCATCTGGCCGCTGGCAACTCTGTTCGCGCCTACCCACAGCACGATCAGCGTCGACGCCAGCCCTGCAGCATCGACCATCGGAGCGAATCGGGCCTGCAGCCTGACGGCCTCGACGCCTGCGACCAGGCTGTCGCCCGACAGTTGCTCGAAGTGGCCCGACTGATGCCGCTCGAGCGTGAAGGCCTGCACCAGCCCAATCGCGCCAAGACTCTCTGTGGCCGCCGAAGCAACTGCACCATCGGCGCGACGTACACGCCGCGAGGCCTGACGCAGCGTTCGCTTGGCGCTGTGGATGGCGAATGCCAGGAGCGGCGTGGTTATCAGGCTCAGCAATGTCAGGAATGGATCGACCTTGAGCATCACCACGAACATCCCAACCAACAGCAGCAGGTTGGGGAACAGGTTGGCCAACATCTGCACCAACAGATCCTGGGTGCGGTCGACATCGGCGGTGACGCGTGCAGTGAGGTCGCCGACCTGGTGCTGCTTGTGGTAACCCAGCGACAGGCGGTGCAGATGGGTGAATGCTCGTCCACGCATGTCGTTGGCGACATGCAATCCAGCCGACGACAGCAGTCGCGTCGACCAGTAGTCGAACAGGGCGCCGATGGCCACGATGGTGGCGAGGCTGGTGACGGCGATGAGGAGGTCGTTGCGGATCGAAGCTGCACCCGTCGCCGGACCGGTGAGGGCGTTGTCGACGAGCCACCCGAGCGGCCACGGCTCGGCGAGCTTGGTGATGACTTGCAGCACCGCCAGCAGCGAACCCAAGAGGAGCGCCGGCCAGTACCGACGAACATGCGTACGCAGCAGCGGACGAACAACACGTGTAGAGCGGCGGCTGGCGGGGCGATTTGCCAGGTTGGTGGTCGTTGCAGTGGCCACTGTTGGTGGGCCTCTCTCGTCACGGTCGTTGAGGTGAACTCTCGGCGGCGAAGACATGTCGCCGAGGTAAACAGCGTGACGGAGTTTGCTGACGCGGCCTACTGGACGTTGGTACTAGCACTGTCGGGCTGCGACAGAGCCGCTTCGGCCGGCGGGCGTCAGCGCAAGCGTCGTCGTAGCTCGACGTAGACCTCGTCGCCGACCACGGCAATCAGTTCATCGGCTAGCGAGTCGACGACCGCGCGGTCGCCAACGTAGGCCTCAGGTCCTTCGGTGCAGCACCAATGCATGGTGTCGCCCTCGTCGCCCCAATCACGCCGCTGCCATCCACGCAATGTGGCGACCTCGGAACCATCGGCCAACAGTTCCCAATCGACCTTGATCGGCAATTGCCAGCACACCGACGGCTTCCAGGTGATGGGCGATTCGTCGGCGCGCACCGCGGCGAGATGCAGTGCGCACCCTTGGCCACCTTCGAATCCGGGACGGTTGAGGAAGATGCACGCGCCGTCGACCACCTTGGTGTTGGTGCGTGTGTCGTCGCTGAACACGTCGTTGTCATCGATCGCCTGATGATGTTGGAAGGTTTCAGGCTCGAGCGTTGCAGCGAGCGCCGAGATGGTCATCGCTTCGTCTTGGTCGGTCAGCTCAGCACCGATCGAGCAGCAGCCCTGGTTGAGGTGTTCGGCAGGTTCGTCGAGAATCCCCTTGCAGCCGCGTCCCCAGATGCATGTCCAGTTCGATGTCAGGAAGTCGCGATCGAAGTGCCACGTGACGTCGCCATCGACGATCCCCTCGCTCACCCGGCCGTTCGCAGTCGACTCTCGAAATCCTCGTGGTTGAGGTACGCGCCGCACATGGTGCGCTTGCCCGTGTAGGCACACCGGCCGTGCAATGCCCTCCAGTTGTCGAACAGCAACGCGTCGCCGGGTCGGAGGACCTGACGCCACTGCATCGATTCGCTGTTGGCGAGGTGGTCGAATGCTCGCAACGCGGCGTAGAGCCGAGCCATCTCGTCGGGTGGCAGCAGGAACGGAGCGCGATCGGAATTGTTGTACGAGACCTGCACAAGGGTGCCGTTGTGGTCGTGGCGTAACACCGGCCGAGCCGCCATCAGGTGTGCGCCATCGCCGATGTACTGGCCGGGGATCGCAACAGTCGACAACACGTCGAACAACTCGGGCTCGGTGGAGCGAAGCACCTCGGCGATCTTGAATCCGTCGACCAGTGTCGATTCGCCACCGGTGCCGTCGAAGTACAGGCAATGCAGCATCTGCAATCCGGGGGCGTCGTGGCTGTACGTGCCGTCGGTATGCGACGACAGGTGCACGTTGGTGTAGGCAAGGTCGGCCTTCGAGAGGTCAGCGGTGAACTCCCAGAACCCCCCGAAGATCGTTTCGCGCACGTAGCCCACACGGCGGATCAATGCTTCAGTGGCCTCGGTCGTTGCCGGCGTATCGGTGACGACGGCGAATCCGTATGTGGCGACGATCTCCATCCACTGGCGCACGCCTTCGTCGTCGGCGATCACACGC
>JAYTZE010000719.1:0-2702 GCA_043742385.1 Ilumatobacteraceae bacterium | reverse complement strand
ACCCAGCCACCAACAACACCGCTGGGCTGACCAGCGCCGCGACGATCAACGGGGTGATTCGGCGCGCATCCCACTTCGAGATGGAGGAGAGGCGACGCGACCTCACTGCCAACCAGTCCGGGACGACCACGACGGTCGACCGTATCGCCGATCTCGCATCAATGAAAGTGGGTCGGGATGGGGAGACTCGAACTCCCGCCCCCCTGCTCCCAAATCTGAAAAGAGCCTGTTCGGGCCATGTCGTCCAGTACTGGCCTGTGGTGCACAATGCGTTTGACGGGGTGATGCGGAACTGCGCAACGCGAGGTGGACCGCGATGGGCTCGTCAGCGCCCACTGGATTGATACATTTTTGTTGCACTGAAGCATCAAGCTGTGCCGCAGCGGCAGGTTTGTTGGTCGGTGTCTTCGCGATTGTGCCGATTCCGTTCTCACCTCGATCGATTAGGCCCGGCGTCAGAGAGATCAAGGTTTCGTTCGTTTTGAGCGCGACGCAAGCAAGAGCCGGAGGCCTGGTAGCCATCGGACAGGGGTGTCGGGACGTCGACCGACGTCTCGTGAGTGGCGCCGCCGCGAATCAGCCACTGGGGAGTCCAGGTCTCTTGGCTAACTGAGTCGACTGACGTCTGCATCCGACATTCCAGCCGATGGGCATCGTTGGAACGGATATGTTGACACCAGGGTTGATCGGTGGGTATGTTCCAGGCGACTGGGTCCGGGCGTGTGCTCAAGACGCCGGCACAACTGGGAGGTGGCTAGATGCCCCGACACCGATGCGTTCTCGCGATGGTCACTTTGGTGGCCATGACCCCGGGGCTGGTGGTCGCCCTGCACGGCGGTGACGCCGAAGTCACGGTTGGCAGCGACGATTTCTACTTCTCCCACAACAAACAGAACGAACCGGGTTTGGCCGTCGACCCGGTGCACACCAACATCCTCGTTGCAGGGGCGAACGACAACGTAGACCTGGAGCAGTGCAACGCAGGCGATCCGAAGACCTGCCCGTTCACGCCAGGCGTCGGCGTATCGGGTGTGCAGTTTTCCTTCGACAGCGGCGACACGTGGATCCAGCCGGCCTATACCGGCCTGTCGGCACGCAACCCCTCGTGCCGTCCCGCGCCGGCTACCTCACCCGGTTGCGTCCCGACCGTCGGCGCGATCGGCACCCTGCCGTGGTACTACGAGAGTGGCCTGGTATCGAACGGTGATCCGGAACTCGTTTTCGGGCCCGTCCCAGCCGCCGACGGGACGTTCTCGTGGGACAACGGCCAACGGCTGTACTACGCCAACATCGCTACGAAACTTGATCCCAACGCATTCCTCGGCGCGGGCGCGATCGCCGTTTCTCGCACCGATGACGTCGTTGGCGCGGCCGCCGATGACCAGGACGCATGGATGGCGCCGGTGATCGTTACCCGCCAGAACAGCGCCCTGTTCAGCGACAAGGAGCAGATCTGGGCTGACAACGCCGATACGAGCCCTCACTTCGGCAACGTCTACGTGTGCAACGTCGGCTTCCGCGGCACGGCCGGAAGCGAGCCGGTTCTGTTCGCTCGCTCGACGGACGGCGGTGACACATGGACCACGCGTCAGATCACTGCTGCCACTAACAACAACCAGACCGGTGGACGGCAGGGATGTGCCATTCGCACCGCCAGCGATGGAACCGTCTACCTGATCTGGCAGGGCTTCGACCGCCAGCGCAAAACCGGAGTGTTCTACCAGGCCCGTTCATTCGACGGTGGGGTCAACTTCGAGAAGGCACGCGCGATCGTCGACGTCGCCGGCATCGGTCAGTTCGATCCCGCTCAAGGGCGGTTCACCATCGACGGTGTCGCCGGTGCCCGGACCAACACCTTCCCGAGCATAGACATCGCCAACGGAGCTCCGAGCGGACTCGATGCCACCGACGAGATCGTGATCGCCTGGTCCGACGACCGCGCCGGGACCAACAAGGAGCAGGCATTCCTTGTCCGTTCGACCAATGGTGGCCAGTCTTACTCGGCACCCAACGTCGTCTCGACAGCGGGCGATCGGGCCAACCAGCCGGCGGTCGCGATTGCGCCCGACGGAGGAGACGTGTACGTCGTCTACAACGCATACCTCGACCCGTGGCGCGAGACCACCGCTGATGCGCGCCGAATGCTCGGCGTCGTCCACTACGTCGCCCCGAGTGGGATGCTCACGTCGTTGCATCGCGGCGCGATCGGCGACGCTCGCGCCTCCAGCGCCAACGGATTGACGTCCGAGTTCCTCGGTGATTACAACTATGCGGTGGCGACCCGGGACTACGGCGCCGCCGTATGGAACGACATGCGAGACGGCTCCGTCTGCGCAGCGATCAAGGCCTACCGGCAGGCCTTTGTCGAGGACGTAGTGAGCGGCGGCGCCGAGCCAATTGTCGCCGATCGACCACGTGATCGTGCCGCCGCAGCGGAGGTGCCGCAGTCTCATTCGACCGCTCTTCGACCCGGCCCGAACAACGACTGTAACCAGGGAGGGGTGGTGTCGTTCGGCAACTCCAGCATTTACGGTGGGGCCTACCAAGACCCCACCCCATAGACGCGCACAGCGAGGGCCTGATCAACGGGATCGCGACGCGTTGTCGGACGATTCCTCACCGAGTTCGCTGAAATGGTCAACGAACGGGCTGACTGGGCCACCACCATCGAAACCTGGCCCCACGACCCAAGCGAGGTCGAG
>JAYTZE010000718.1:0-5376 GCA_043742385.1 Ilumatobacteraceae bacterium | reverse complement strand
TCGGGATCCCAGGTGAGTGCGAGCAGCAGCAGCACCGCCCGACTCAGACCACCGATCACCCCGGCCCACAACCGACGCGCCACCTGGTCGCCACCGGATGCCGCGCGGTACAAGTCGCCGGCCGAGGTCCCCGTCTCGGTCGGCCACATGCGCTCGATGGCCGCACCGGACGAGTACTCGGCCAGCCCAACTCCACGACTACGACCGATGCAGGCCGAACGCGAACAAGGGCATCGATCACGACGAACTGCCACGGGTACACGCAAGCGTCGCGAACCACCTCGTGAGATTGCCACCGTTCTCGGAACCACGCCGAACGCTGTGAGCATGCGACTCTCGCGGGCCAAGAAAAAGCTCGCTGCATCGATGCAGCGACAGGATGATGCCCTAGCCGGACAGGAATGGTTTGGACACAGAAGGGAGCCTCGGACGTGAACGACGAGCTGCGCGAACAGCTCGGACGACTCGACCCGATGCACTCGGGCGTGCCCGTCGAACCACCGACGACACCGTCGTCTCGAGCCCGATTGGAACACATCATGAATTCGCCACTCATCGATCAAGATCCCTCTGAGGTCTGGTCGAATCATCAGAGCGCACCCTCCGCCAAGAAGCACGCCGCACGTGACACTCGTCGGCGCCGCAGGTTGATGATCATCAGCGGAGCCGCTGCAGCTGCAGCGATCGCTCTCGGCAGTGCCGCCATCATCCGCAGTGGCGACGACGGGGACGAACTGGTTGACGGTCCGCCACTCGAGTTGTCGCTCGCCGGAGGCGATGTCCTGGCATCATGCTTGCCTTTTGACGCCGCCGTGCTGGCCAGCATGTCCCCTGCTTTCGCCGCGACTGCGACGTCGATCGACGACGGAACCGTGACACTTGCCGTCGACCACTGGTACGCCGGCGGCGATGCGGCCTCCGTGACACTGCAGGCGCCTTCCGGCATGCAGGCGCTGATCGATGGCTTCGACTTCGAGGTCGGCCAGCAGTACCTCATCACCGCGGCCGAGGGCAACGTCAACTTCTGCGGCTTCAGCGGCCTCGCCACCCCCGAGCTGACCGCGGCATTCGAGACGGCCTTCGGGGGCTGAGCCCAACGCTGGTTCATTCCAACTTGGTCTACACAGCCAGATCGGCCTGACGAGCCCGTTTCACTTCGTACATGGCATCGTCGGCTGCCGCGAGCAGTTCGTTGGGGTCGCGTCCGACCGTGCGCGAGTCCGCGTTGCCGATACTGGCTCGGCAGTACACCGCGACGTTGTCAGTGATGTCGATCGGCATGGACAGCGCCCGATCGATGCGCTGGATGAGGTTGTCCGAGCTTGGGTCGGTCGGCTCATAGACGACCACAAACTCGTCTCCCCCCAGCCGGGCTACCACATCTGCGCCACGCACGATCGAGACCAACCTGCGGGCCGTCTCGCACAGTACGAGATCGCCGGCGTCGTGGCCAAAGGTGTCGTTCACATCCTTGAAGTCGTCGAGATCGAGAAACGCGACGGCCAGCGGCAGGCCACTACGTTGCGTGCGTGCCAAGTCTGCGTCGAATAGTTCCTTGAAGAGGCGTCGGTTGGCGAGTCCGGTCAGCGGGTCGCGTAGCGCGAGGGCGGCCATGTTCTCCTGCAGGTGGCGCAGTTCGGTGACGTCGCGGCTCACACCCTGAAGTCCTCCGCGGACGACAGTGGTCCGCGTTTCGCCGATGATGATCGAGCCGTTGGCGTGACGAAGGTGGAAGTCGAAGCGCTCGAGGACATGATCGCCGCGAAGCGCTAGACCGATGGCTGTCCTGCCGTCGTCATCAAGGATTTCGAGCATTCGGTCGAAGTCCTCGAGGAAATACGACGGCGGATAGCCGAGGATGCTCTCGACCGACGGGCTCATGTAATTGAAGTGCGGGGACGGCTCCAAGACAAAGCTCCACACAACGTCGGCGGACTTGTCGGCGAGATTGCGGAACCTGGCCTCGCTTTCGGCCAGCTTGAACTCGGCCACGTGGCGTTTGGTGACATCTCGGCCTACGGACAGGACCTCGGCGCCACCGTCGGCGCAGATCAGATACCGATCAGCCCATTCCAGCCACTGACCAGGAGCGTTGGGCACGGCGCGCGCAACACTGTCGACCAGAATCGGGTTCTCGGGACCGAGGAGGGCGAGCTGTGAGTGGAGGCCGACCAGCTCGTCTTCGGACAGGAACCGATCCAAGGGCTGGCCGATTGCCTGAGCCGGATCGACGTTGTACTGGGCGGCCCATGCTGCGTTGCAGTACACGATCGCGAGGTCCGGAAGTCGGTATCGATTCACCCGCTCCGGTAGCGCGTCAAGCATTGCGGAGGCGTCCCATTTGTTCTCGATTTCATTTACAACCGTCGCCACCCGGGAACTCCTCTTGCTCGAGATCACGGTGTCGGCCGCCTTTGGACAAGTTCGGCCCAACTACCGAACCCGGTGCAACGCTTCACATACAGGCGTCTCTCGCGTGTTACCAACAGTATCGGCCACGAATCGCATTCTGTTGAGAGGCAAATGTCCCCCGACAGATCACTCAAGTCTCGCGCGGCAGCTGCCGATGACTGGAGTGATGCTCCAGATGCTGCGACGTTGGCTGTTGGTGGTCGTGCTGCTCGCGGTACCGACCGCGCTCCTTGTGTTCCTGCGCGTGTTTCCAGGTTTCGACCCGAGCTGGTTCTCGCCAAGCGGCCACATGGTGATGGTGTCGGCGATCGCCGCCTGCGCCCTGTTCGTCGCTGCGGTCGCGGTCGTGTCAGCCACTCAGACGCCCCAATCGGGAGTTGTCTGGTTGGCTCTTGGCTGCTCGTTCGTCGGGGTGTTCATGGTCGGGCACGGCCTCAGCACCCCGGGGGCATTGCATCACCCGGCGAACACTTGGGTTGGACGGCTTCCGTACGCCGCACTCGCCGGTTTCGCAGTGTGCTTGCTGCTCGCTGGTCACCGGCAGGATCGTGGATTGAACCGTTGGGTCGGGCGTCATCCACTCATAGCAGTGATGACACCGCTCGTCCCAGCGACGGTATTCGTCGCCGCAGTGGTCGTCGATCCGACCCGCTTTCACGGTGACAGCCGTTTCCCCCATGAAAACGCAATCCTGGGCCTGGTGTCGGCGACGATCATCGCCTTGATGCTCGTCGCGATTTGGCGGCACGGTCGGCGATGGCATCTCGGTAAGGACCCGGTGCAGTTGGCCCTCGTGCTAGCCGCAGCAATGTCGGTGGGATCTGTGCTGTCGTTCGAACACGGCAAGTTCGCGCAGCTGTCGTGGTGGGACTACCACCTCTACCTGTTCGCCGGTTTTGGTGCTGCCGTGTACGCCGTGGTCGTGCGCGGTCGCCGACAGAGCGCCGTCGCCGGCGTCTTGGCCGACGTGTTCGTCGACGATCCCTTCGCACACATCGTTCGCGGCTACCCAGCGGCGCTATCGACCCTCGTCAAGGCGGTGGAAGTCAAGGATTCGTACACCCATGGCCACAGCGAGCGAACCGCTGAACTCGCGGTCGAGCTTGGTTTGCAGATGTCGCTGCCATCTGATCGCCTGCGGGTCATTGCCCGCGGGGCGTACCTGCACGACCTTGGCAAGATTGCGATTCCCGATCAGATCCTCAACAAACCCGGTGCGTTGACCGCCGAGGAGCGCAAGATCGTCGAAACCCATCCGAAGCTCGGCTGGGAACTCGCTTCAACGGCGCCATCGCTGCGCGAGGTCCTACCGGTGATCCTTCACCATCACGAGCGCTTGGATGGCAAGGGCTACCCGTCTGGACTCGCCGGTGAGGCTGTTCCGCTCGAGGCACGAGTGGTTGCAGTCGCCGACGTGTGGGATGCACTCACCTCGGACCGCGCCTACCGCTCGGGATGGGATCCGGCCCACGCGCTCGCCCACATCGAAGCCGGCCGAGGGACGCACTTCGACCCCATTGTGGTCGACGCCTTGGTTCGGGTGATGTCCAATCGCGGGCTACCGACCACCACTGATCCCGGTGTTGCCGAAGAAGCATGGTCGGCTGCGCAGACCTGCCACGAGATCGATCACCAGGTCCTCGTCGACGCCTGAGCAGTCTTGCTCTGAGTTCGGCCAGGCCTTGTCACGGGCATCAGTTGTTGGTGAACGTCGTCGGAAAGCCTCGCGCCGCGAGCTCGTCGCTGAAGAATCGCGCACGTTGCGGACGTCATCTCGACGCCAGCCTGCGCAGCCGCGCATCCGCCTGCATGTCACCCCTCGTCGAGCGTCGTCATCATCGCCTGCGCGCGTTCAATGGTCGAGCGCCGAACCTGCGACCCTCACCCTGACAACGTGAGGAGAACTGTCCGCCTGGTCCGTCTAGTGCCAGCAGTGTGCTTGAGCGCGGCCTCACCGATGACTCCCGCCTACGGGTGTCGATCGAGAGAGTGTCGATCGGCGTGTGGTTCAGTCGTCCTGCCCGAACGTGAGCACAACGCTTCCGACCTTGTGGCCGCTATCAACGCGGCGATGCGCTTCGACGATCTGCGCGAATGGAAGGACCGAATCGATCACCGGCTTCATCACTCCCTGCTCGGCCAGCGACATGACATTTCGGCAGCCGTCGGCGGTCGTCGAGGAATCGTTGGTGCTGGCGCTGATCGTGGCCTTCTGCCACGACCCGGCGAGCATCTGCCAGAGATCGCCGACAACCATCAGGAAGCGGCCGCCTGGTTTGAGCGAGCCCTTGACCCGCGCGTAGGGCGCGTTGCCGTGATTGTCCATGATCACGTCGTAGCGGTGCCCGTTGCGCGTGAAGTCTTCCGTCTGGTAGTCGATGACGTGGTCGGCGCCGAGGCCCCTGACCAGTTCCGCGTTGGCGCCACTGCACACGGCGGTCACCTCGGCGCCGAGATGCTTGGCGAGTTGCACGGCCATGGTGCCGACCGCACCGGAGGCGCCGTTGATCAGCACCGCTTCACCAGCGGCGAGCTTGCCCAGCCGGAAGAAGGTGAGAGCCGTCGTGCCGCCGAAACAGAGAGCCACGGCATCGTGATAGCTCAGGTTCTCGGGGATGTTGGCGATCGCTCCCTGTTCGGCCACGGTCACGTATTCGGCGTGGCAGCCGAAGTCAAACCCGCGCGAGACGATCACCCTGTCCCCCGGCTGGAAGCCGGTGACAGCGCTGCCCACCGCCTCGACCTGCCCGGCAAGCTCGAAGCCGAGGATGGAGTTTTTGGGCTTGGTGAAGCCGAGTTTCAGCCGCATCGGCAGCCTCAGTCCGCGAGGGACGCGCAGCGCCCTCACTCGGGTGTCGCCCGAATTGACCGTCGTCGCAAAGGCCTCGACCAGCACCTCACTGTCCGCCGGGACGGGCTTCGGCACATCCCTGATCTGCACGACCTCCGGCGGCCCGTATCTTT
>JAYTZE010000717.1:0-10757 GCA_043742385.1 Ilumatobacteraceae bacterium | reverse complement strand
GCCAGGGATATTGATGGACGAGGCAATGCTTCCGATCACGGTTGAGGAGCGGGCAATGATCCTGGAGGATCTTGATCGGCTAGGACTCACCACGTCGGCAAGACTGAAGCTTCAGAACCTCGAAATGCTGGAAGCACTCGCTCCGTGGGCCACAGCTCAGGGCCGTCAGCTCGTGCGATTCGTGACCCTGATCGAGGGGCCTCTTGCTGACGCCGAGCCGTGACCGTCCTCGAAGCCGATCTCGTCGTGTCGCCTGATGGCTCGACCGCAAGTGCGGTCACCTCTCCCTCTCGGATCGACTACGATCAACTGCGGAACGGCTGGCCACAAGCCAGTCAGGAAGCACGCAGAACGGACTGGTCCCCTCGCTTGGGAAGCTGATGTTCTGCCTCTGAACTACACCCGCGAAGGTGGCACAGAGGTTAGCGTCGGCACGTGATTCTTTCCGACCGTACGCTGCGCGAGCAGATCGCCGACGGGCGCATCGTCATCGAGCCGTTCGACGACTCGTTCGTGCAGCCATCGTCGATCGACGTCCGTATCAGCAACCTCTTCCGGGTGTTCCGCAACTACACCGCCCGGGTCATCGACGTGAAGCACGACATGGCGACGTTGACCGAACCGGTCGAGATCGAGACCGACGGTGTGTTCATTCTGCACCCCGGCGAGTTCGTGCTCGGCAGCACGCTCGAGCGCATCGGCGTCCCCGACGATCTGGTCGGTCGCATCGAGGGCAAGTCGAGCCTCGGCCGGCTCGGGCTGATCATCCACTCGACGGCCGGCTTCATCGATGCCGGCTTCGATGGCCACATCACGCTCGAGCTCACCAACATCGCCACGCTCCCTATCACCTTGTATCCGGGGATGAAGATCGGGCAGGTCAGCTTCATGCAGATGACGACCCCGGCCGACAAGCCCTATGGCAGCGGGGCCCGTGGCTCGAAGTACCAAGGCCAGCGCGGCCCGACTCCGAGCCGATACTTCGAGAACTTCGACCGCTGACGCACCAGCCTCATTGGGCGGGGTGCTCGTCTCGGCGTGGGCAACGAGCGGCGACGTGACGACAAGCCCGGCAGCCATGACCGCCGTGGTCATCAGGCATGCTGCGCGTCCACCCATCGAGCAAGGATAAATGGACTTCGCGGCTCCGGATACGTCGGCCGAACAGCATGGCCACATAGGGTTCGCACCCATGACCGATCCGGTTCAGCTCGTCCTCGTCGGTCTCGGCCGGATGGGCTCCGTTCACGCACACGCCCTCGCCGCGCTCGAAGACATCGACGTGGTGGCAGTCGCCGATCCCAGCGCCGATGCTCGCGCGGCCGCCTCGTTGTTGTTTCCCACAGCGCGCCTGCTGGACGAGCCCGCCGACGCGTTCGAACTCGCCGATGTTGAGGCGTGCCTGCTGGCCACACCGACGCCGCTCCATCCAGGTCAGGTACGCGCCGCACTTGCCGCCGGTCTGCACGTGCTGTGCGAGAAGCCGCTGTCGCTCGACCCCGCAGAGTCGATCGAACTCGATCAGGTCGCCATCGATGCTGGCTGCATGCTGCAGCTTGGTTTCTGGCGTCGCTACGCACCGCCGTGGCGCGCCGCCAAGGGTGCGCTCGAGCAGGGCCGGATCGGAGACGCCTTGTACGTGCGGCTATCGCAATGGGATGCCGATCCGCCGCCGGCGTCCTTCTGCGACCCAGCGGTCAGTGGCGGCTTGGCGATCGATTGCGGTGTGCACGAATACGACCTGGCCGAATGGCTCACCGGTCGACGAGTGGTGCGGGTACGCGCGTATGCCGCACCCATCGTCGACGAGTCGTTGGGAGCGGTTGGCGATGTCGACAACCTTGTCGCTGTGCTCGAACTCGACGGCGGCGCAGTCGCCACCGTCGACCTGTCGCGCAACTGCCGCTATGGCGACGACGTGCGCACGGAGATCCTCGGTTCGCAGGGCGCGCTGCTGATCGATCTGCTACCCGCTGGCCGAGTTCGCCTGGGCACGGCCGATGGAATGATCGACCTCGACGATGTCAGCGTCGACGACGTCACCGCGGCCGGAGTTGCCAACCAAGCAGCAGCGTTTGCCGCGGCCATTCGCGGCACCGGCCCAGCCGGGCCCGGTGCGGTTGCCAGCGCGCGAGCCACCCTGATCGGTCACGCCGTGCAGACGTCGATGCGCACTGGCGAGACCATCGACATCGAGCCGATCGGAGTCCCGTGACCTCGGCGACGACGAGGATGGCCCCGTAGCTAGCTGAGCGTGCTGAGCGGGGTGCTCTGGTTGGCGAGGTTGCGTTCGCCGGCTTCGATCGCGTCGAGCAGATGGATGGCGATGTCGGCGACCTTCACCTCGGTCTCTTCGACACCCGCAGCCTTTACACCGTCGTCGAGCATGATGTAGCAGAACGGGCAGGCGGTGGCGACGCGCGACGCTCCCGTCGAGATCGCCTCGCGAGCACGCTCGTCGTTGACCTTGGTGCCAATCGACTCTTCCATCCACATCCGCGCACCGCCGGCGCCGCAGCACATGCCGGTGGTTCCGTTGCGCGGCATCTCGACGACCTCGATGCCCTTGATCGAACCGACCACCTTGCGAGGTGCCAGGTACACGTCGTTGTGCCGACCGAGGTAGCACGAGTCGTGGTACGTGATCCGCTCCTCCAGCGTCGCCTGCGACACGTCGAGCTTGCCGGACTCGATCAGCGATTCGAGCAGTTGGGTGTGGTGGATCACCTCGTAGTGACCACCCAGTTGCGGGTACTCGTTCTTCAACGTGTTGAAGCAGTGCGGGCACTGGGCGATGATCTTGCGTACACCCATGCCGTTGAGCATCTCGACGTTGGGCATTGCCAGCATCTGGAACAGGTACTCGTTGCCGCTGCGGCGAGCCGGGTCGCCGGTACACATCTCACTGGGTCCGAGGATGGCCACGTCGATGCCGGCGCGGCGCAGCAATTTGGCCATCGCCTGGGTGACTTTGCGGTTCTTGTCGTCGAACGAACCGGCGCAACCGACCCAATAGAGGTACTCAGCTGTGATCGGCTGACCGGGGTCGACGACTGTGACGCCGTCGAGGTTCTTTGCCCAGTCGCCACGCTCACCCTGGTTCATGCCCCACGGGTTCCCCTGATTCTCCATGGCCCGGTAGGCGTTGCCGAGCTCGGCGGGGAAGTTGCTCTCCATCAGCGACAGATAGCGACGCATGTCGAGGATCTTGTCGAGAATCTCGATGTTGACCGGGCACACCTCGTCGCATGCCCGGCAACTCGTGCACGCCCAGATCTCTTCGGCGGTGATGCGCTCGAAGAGCGAGTTCGACGAAATGGTGATCTCGGTATCGGTGCCCAACGGTGGGCTGACGTGACCGTGTGCCGCGCTGGCGGCCATGACCTCGCCGGTCTTCAACACGATCTCACGCGGGTCGAGCGGCTTGCCGGTGGCATGCGCCGGGCACACGCTGGTGCAGCGCCCGCACATCGTGCAGGCGTCGGTATCGAGCAACTGCTTCCAGGTGAAATCCTCGACCACCGATGCACCGAATGTCTCGAGCGACGTCTCGGCGAGATTGGGCATCGCCTTCATTGCACCCTTCGGACGATCACGGTCGCGCAGGTACATGTTGAGCGGCGAGGTGAACATGTGCCGCAGCATGGTGACTGGCAGCAGCGCCAGGAACATCACGAACCCAACCACGTGCAGCGACCACATGATCTGGTGCCAGAGCGTGAGGGTGTCGGGGGCCATCCCGTCGAAGAACTGGCTCAATGGGTAGCCGACGAAGCTCCACTTCTCGTAACCCGGTTGCTCGATCTCGGCGATGCGAAAGGCCTCGGCAACGAACCCGGACACACCGATCAAAAAGAATGTGCCGAGGATCGCGGCGTGCTCGGGCTTGGTCTTGATGCGGATGCGATAGGGACGTTGCACGTATCGCCGAAGGATCGCCCAGACGATGCCGCCCATGAACACCAGGCCAGCGAAGTCGGCGAACATCGAGTACCCCAGGTATGTCCTGCCATGCAGGAACTTGGCGCCTTCTGGCATCTGATGGTCGACCTCGAGCACGGTGGTCACGCCGAGGAGGGCGAGGAAACCGAAGTAGATCATCGAGTGCATCAGGCCGGCCGCCGAGTCGCGCAACAGGGTGCGCATATACACGCCAGCACGGAAGTCGGCGAGGCGGCGTTTCACGTTCTTGGTGGTGGTGCGTCGACGGTCGGGAGCACCGCGTTCCCAGTTGCGCACTCGATCCGCAAACACGATGGCACCCCAGACCAGCAGCACCGGGATCACCGTGTAGAAAGCCACCTGCAATGCGCCGGGAATGCCCTCGAACACCTCACGCGACGGCGACTCGTCGTCGTGCCACTTGGTGATCTGCGGCAAGATGCCCGACACCAGCGTGAACACCCCCATGAAACAGCCGATTGCGATGACGAGCTGATGAGGTTTGATCCGCTTGCGGCGAGCGCCTGAGGCGGGCGGTGCGGGGTCAGAGTGTGTACTCATGGCAGGTCAGACCCTAGTTGCACACTGCCGTCGTTTGGGAATGGTCACCTCGGGTACACTCGTAAACGACAAGCGGTCGGACATCTATCTACGGGCGGGATAACCCCAAGGAGGAACGATGAACGACGAACTGCAGCAATACAGTGGTCATCCGGTGATCGATCGGCATGGCACCGAGGTCGGAACCATCACTGACGTGGTGTACGACGAAGTGACCGAGGAGCCCACCTGGGGCGTGGTATCAGCGGGCGCTCTTCGCGCCAGGCACTACATCCCTCTGTCGCCTCCTGTCTATCTCGACACCGGCGGCGCCGTCGTGGTGCCGTATGACAAGACCGATGTGATGCGCGCCCCCAAGGTGCATCGCAATCACGTCGTGACGCCGATGCTGCGCCGCGAGCTGGAGCATCACTACTCACTGGTCGACTGAGTCCTGGCATCGCCGCGCAGGCGGAGGCGCGGAAGCCTCAGTGTCAGCTCCTAGAACGACTTTCGGTCTGTGGGCTGACACTGATGCTTGGTGCGACTGCACACGTCAGAACGAATCGTGCGTTGCAGTCTCAGCCGTAGTACTGGCGGTCGAGGTCGCGGATGCGGCCCGCAAGCGACGCCAGCAACTTGTGGGCCATTGATGGCACGTCGTCGAGCACGGCCATGAAGTGGCGCTGGCTGAGTAGCAGCAGCGTGCAATCCGATTCGCAGATCACCGTCGCGGTGCGCGGGCCGTGGTCGAGCAGCGACAGTTCGCCGACAACGGTGCCCGGCCCGAGGGACGCGACCTTCTTGCCGTTGCGCTTGACCATGACGGAACCCTCGAGCACGACGAAGGCTTCGCGGCCGGTCTGACCCTGGTCGACGATCAGCGAGCCGGCGGGCATGATCACTTCGTCACCCGCCTTGGCAATTTTTTCGAGGTCCTTCTGCGAACACGCCGAGAACAACGAAACTTTACGAAGATGGTCGAGGTACGCTTTTTTGCTTGCCATATGCGCAGAGCATAGACATCCAGCGTGCGTGACTCGTACCGTGCTGCGTCAGCCGCCGGCCTGGGCGGCAACTTTTGCAGCTGCAGCCGCGATCGCGGTGGCGTCGCCGAGGTAATCGGCAGCGGTCACGCGCAACCCTGAGTCGAAGTCGTACTGCCGTGGCGCACCCGTAGGAATGTTGAGTTCGGCAATGTCGTCGGCCGACACGCCTTCGAGATGCATCACCAGAGCGCGCAGCGAGTTGCCATGGGCGGTGATCAAGACGTTCTGCCCACCGAGCAACTGCGGCGCGACGACATCGTGCCAGTAGGGCAGCACACGCGCGACGACATCCTTCAGACACTCGCTGGTTGGCAGTACATCTGGTGGCAGCAGGCGATAGCGGGGATCGTTGAGCGGATGCTCGGGGCTATCGGCGTCGACGGGCGGCGGTGGCACGTCGTAGCTGCGCCGCCACAACTTGGTCTGCTCGGCACCGTGACGGTCGGTGGTCTCTTTCTTGTCGAGGCCCTGCAGTGCGCCGTAGTGGCGTTCGTTGAGTCGCCAATGACGCTGGACGGGTAGCCACACCTGGCCCATCACCTCGAGCGCGAGATGGCATGTCACCACGGCCCGGGCGAGCACCGAGGTGTGGGCGACGTCGAAACGCAAGCCTGCGTCGACCATCGTTCGACCGGCAGCCGAGCCCTCGGCCAAACCCTTCTCGTTCAGGGGAACGTCGTGCCATCCCGTAAACAGATTGAGCTGGTTCCACGTGCTTTCGCCGTGGCGGAGGATGACGAGTGTGCCGGTCACCAGGCCCATCGTAGGTGGGGATAACCCCCGGGTGCTGATGCCAGGCTGCCGGATTCCGTCGCCGCCTGTGGTGTCTCACAGTGAGAAGCATGATCGAACAACTTGCTTCAGCCTCCGTGCATCACCGCTATCGCACATTGCCGTATGGATCGCCGCACTCGTCGGCGTCATCGTCCTCGGCGGAGTGGTGACGTCGAGCGCCGGCATCAACGACCGCCTCGACGGCACCGATTCGCAACGCGCCTACGACCTCGCCGAGGCGCACATGCCGTCGGTCTCGGGTCTCAGAACCGCCGTCGTCTTCAAGTCCAATGACCTCGCGTCCACCGCGGCCGTTATCGACGAGATCCGTGCGCTGCCGCGCATCGACCACGTCGACAGCCCCATCGACCACCCCGAGCAGATCGGCCCAGGTGGGATCTCGTTCGCTGCGGTGGACTCGGCGTTGCTGCGCGAAGGCATTGCTCGTCTGCTGAATGAGTCGGGGCACGAGGTGGTCGGTCAACTGATCGACGCCACGACGGTTGTTGCGTCGGACGCCGAACTTCACCCCGATCTCGTCGTGCTCGATGTTCGCTTGCCACCGACGTTCACCGATGAAGGCATTCGGGCTGCGCTGGCGGTGCGGGCTGCCGCGCCCACGCAGCCGATCCTGGTGTTGTCGCAGTACGTCGAAGAGCGTTACGCAACTGAGCTGCTGGCCAGCGAGTCGCCGCCGGCGGCACGGTGCTGGATCCAGAAGTCGTCGCCCAACTGCTGGCTCGCCGGAGAAGGGGTCCATTCGACGACCTCACGCCACGAGAACGCGAGGTGCTGGGGCTGATGGCGGAAGGGCGCTCGAACGTCGGCATCGCCCGCCATATGGTCGTGTCTGACGCAGCTGTCGAGAAGCACATCTCGTCGATCTTTTCCAAACTGGGGCTGGCGACGTCGATACCGAGCACCGCCGTGTGCTGGCCGTGCTGAAGTACCTGCAACACGGCTGAGGAGCGAGCGGTCGTTCCGCGGCGCGCTCGCGGTCCATTCGCGGTTCGATCGTGCCGTTTTTGCCGTACGATCATTGGCCGTGGACGCGACTTTGACCCCGGCCGACCTCGACGCCGTCGTGCGTCCGTTTGGTCAGTGGCCCGGAGGTTTGATCCCGGCGCTGCGTGCCCTGCAGCACCACGTCGGCTACGTCGATCACGAGGCGATTCCGGTGCTCGCCGATGTGTTCAACCTTTCGGTTGCCGAGGTGCATGGTGTCATCAGTTTCTACAAGGACTTTCGCACGGTTGCTCCGAAGGGCCCGATCGTGCAGGTGTGCCGGGCCGAAGCCTGTCAGGCCCGCGGTGGTAATGGCCTGCTCGCCAAGGCCGTCGAATTGGCAGCCGGCGCAGACGTAGAAGTTGACGAGGTTTTCTGTCTCGGCAACTGCGCGCTCGGCCCGTCAGTCGCGGTCGACGGCCGCGTCTTCGGCGGGGTCGACGAGGTAGCGATCACGACGATCGTCAACCGAGCAGCCAGCGCCGCTGAAGCGCCGTTGCCAATCGATTCGATTGGCGAGGGCACCGTCGTGTTTGTGCCCCGCGACACCGCTGCCCGCGCGGTCGGCGCCGACGAGGTCGCGGCAGCCCTGGCGGCGCATCCCGGCGTGCGCGTGGTGCGCAATGGATCCCGCGGCATGTTGTGGCTCGAACCGATGATCGAGGTCGAAACGTCGCAGGGTCGCGTCGCCTACGGCCCTGTCGCAGCGAACGAGGTCTCGGCGCTGATCGACGCGGGTTTGCTCGATGGTGGCGATCACGCACTGCGCCTCGGCCTCACCGACCAGCTGCCGTGGATGGTCCGTCAGCAGCGCATCACCTTCCAACGCGTCGGCGTGGTTGACCCCCGATCGACCGACGACTATGAGACGCACGGCGGGCTCGCCGGGCTGCGCCGAGCTCTGGTCATGCAACCGGCCGAGGTGGTCACCGAGGTCGCCGACAGCGGCTTGCGCGGGCGCGGGGGCGCGGCGTTTCCGACAGGCATCAAGTGGCGAACCGTGCTCGATGCTGTGGGTTCCACGAAGTACGTCGTGTGCAACGCTGACGAAGGTGACAGCGGTACCTTTGCCGACCGCATGTTGATGGAGGGCGACCCGTTCATGTTGCTCGAAGGCATGACGATCGCCGGCTGGGCAGTTGGTGCAAACGACGGCTACATCTACGTACGCAGCGAGTACCCCGACGCCATCGAGGCGTTAAACGCCGCCATTGCCGCGGCAGAGTCCGCGGGTTGGTTGGGCGACAGCGTGCTGGGAAGTGGGTTCGCCTTCCACATCCACGTTCGTGTGGGCGCTGGAGCGTACATCTGTGGCGAGGAAACGGCGATGCTAGAGAGCCTCGAAGGCAAGCGGGGTGTCGTGCGCGTCAAGCCGCCGTTGCCGGCTCTGCAGGGCCTGTTCGCAAAACCCACCGTGGTCAACAACGTGCTGAGCCTGGCCACCGTGCCGGCCATCCTCGCCGATGGCGCGGCAGCGTATGCCTCGCTCGGCATCGGCCGCAGCCTTGGCACCCAGGTGTTTCAACTTGGGGGCAACATCGCCCGCGGCGGCATTGTCGAGACCGCGTTCGGCATCACGCTGGGCGAACTGATCGAAGATCTCGGAGGCGGAACCGCGAGTGGCCGTCCGGTGCGCGCGGTGCAGGTCGGCGGGCCGTTGGGCTCCTACCTGCCCAGCGATCGATTCGATCTGCCCATGGATTACGAGGCGTTTGCCGCTGCCGACGCGTTGTTGGGCCACGGCGGCATTGTGGTGTTCGACGACACGGTCGACATGGCAGCGCAGGCTCGCTTCGCGATGGAATTCTGTGCCGTCGAGTCGTGCGGCAAATGTACGCCGTGTCGCATCGGCAGCACACGCGGCATGGAGCTGATCGACAAGATCGTTTCCGGCGATGGAGGCTCGGATGGCCGCGACACGAACATCGCCACCCTCGTCGACCTGTGTGAGGTGATGGCCGATGGTTCGCTGTGTGCGATGGGTGGCCTCACGCCGTTGCCCGTTCGTAGCGCGTTGACACACTTCACCGACGACTTCCACCTCGCAGTAGGAGCGACCGTATGACGCTGAGCCTTTCCGTACTCACCGGCGTATCGGATTTCGCCTTCGCCGGCGATCACGATCTCGGTACGCCGGCGCCCGATCGTCAGCTTCGCGAACCCGCCCCGGCGACGGTGCAGATCACGATCGACGACCAGACCATCATGGTGCCCGAAGGCACGTCGGTCATGCGCGCGGCCGCACTCGCAGGCGTCGACATTCCCAAACTCTGCGCTACCGACAGCCTCGAGCCCTTCGGTTCGTGCCGTCTGTGCCTGGTCGAGATCGACGGCCGCAAGGGCGCTCCCGCATCGTGTACGACCCCTGCCGTCAGTGGCATGCAGGTCACCACGCAATCTCCCAAGCTCGAGCGCCTGCGCCGCGGCGTGATGGAGCTGTACATCAGCGATCACCCCCTCGACTGCCTGACCTGCGCGGCCAACGGTGATTGCGAGTTGCAAGACATGGCCGGCGCGGTGGGTCTGCGCGACGTGCGCTACGGCTACGCGGGCGATAACCACCTCGACCTCGACCAAGACACCTCGAACCCGTACTTCACGTTCGATTCGGCGAAGTGCATCGTCTGCTCGCGCTGCGTTCGCGCCTGTGAGGAGGTGCAGGGCACCTTCGCCCTCACCATCGAGGGCCGCGGCTTCGGCTCGCGCGTTGCTGCTGGCGCCAACGGGTCGTTCCTCGACTCGCCCTGCGTGTCGTGCGGTGCCTGCGTGCAGGTGTGCCCTACCGCCACGCTGACCGAGAACACCGTCATCGAGCTGGGTCAACCGCGCCGCACGGTGCTGACCACCTGTGCGTATTGCGGTGTCGGGTGCACGTTCAAGGCCGAGATGCAGGGCGAGCAAGTCGTTCGCATGGTGCCGTACAAGGACGGCGGCGCCAACGAGGGCCACAGTTGTGTGAAGGGTCGTTTCGCCTGGGGCTACGCCAGCCACCCCGATCGCATGCTCGAGCCGATGATCCGCGAGAACATCGCCGACCCTTGGAAGATCGTGTCATGGGATGAAGCCATCGCCTACACCGCGGCCAAGTTGCTCGACATCCAGGCTCGCCATGGAAACGATTCCATTGGTGGCATCACCTCGTCGCGTTGCACCAACGAGGAAGTGTTCGTGGTGCAAAAGATGGTTCGCACCGCGTTCGGCAACAACAACGTCGACACGTGTGCCCGTGTTTGTCACTCACCTACCGGCTTCGGTCTGAAGGCGGCGTTCGGCACATCGGCTGGCACGCAGGACTTCAAGTCTGTCGAGCAGACCGACGTCATCCTGCTGATCGGTGCCAACCCCACCGACGCACATCCGGTGTTCGCGTCGCGAATGAAGAAGCGTCTGCGCGATGGCGCCAAGTTGATCGTGGTCGACCCGCGTCGCATCGACCTCGTGCGCAGC
>JAYTZE010000716.1:0-1205 GCA_043742385.1 Ilumatobacteraceae bacterium | reverse complement strand
GCAGCCAACCGGCAGGGTCGACGTGCTCGCTCGAGTTACGATGGTTGGCGCCGAACGCTTCGAACTCGACACCGATCCCGGGTTCGGTCCAGTACTCGAGGCTCGACTGAACCGGTTCAAGATCCGGGTCAAGGCAACGGTCAGTGCGCTCGACCAAGCAGACGGGTCCGCTGTGGTCGACGAGGATCAACGGATCGCGGCGGCGTGGCCGAAGATGGGCGCCGAGATCCTTCCGGGCGAGACGATCCCGGCCGAGACGGGCTTGGCGGACGTCGCTGTCAGCTACACCAAGGGTTGCTACCCCGGCCAGGAACTGGTCGAGCGGATGGACAGTCGCGGGTCGACGGCGCCGCGACACTTGGTGGTATTGCCGCTGCGCACAGGCGACGCGCCGGGCGTTGCGGTGTCGCAAGACAGCGCGCAGGTGGGCACGATCACATCAGTGGGTACAAGCCATGTGTTGGCGTACATCAAGCGTGGATGCGAGAGCGTCGCGCGAGACTGAACGAATGACAGCGACGGCCAAGGCGTTGGCCAAAAACCTCGAACGCATGCGCACGCTGGCCATGGCGTTGCCGGAGGCGACCGAAGAGGTCACGTGGGGCACTGATGTCAACTTCCGCGTGCGCAAGAAGATCTTCGCCTTCCCTGGTCAGGGTGGAAGCCTGATGCTCAAAGCGGATCGTGAGGAACTACCCGCGCTGCTGGGTGATGCGCGCTTCAAGCCGGCGCCGTACCTGGCTCGCGGCGGCTGGGTGCTGATGGACCTCACCACGGAGCCCGTCGACTGGGCGGAGGTCGACGAACTGATTCGTACCTCGTACTTGTTGATCGCGCCAAAGAAGCTGGCAGCACAGCTCAGCGTCGCTTAGCGCGATCCAAAATCGCCCGCCGGCGTAGGCCCACCTGCGAGTTCAGCGAGCTCGGGAGCATGCTGAAGTGCCTGGACGATCCACGCAGGGCTGGCGACACTTTCGGCGGCTCGAAGCCAGCCGATCGCAGTGTCTCGGTCGCCGAGTGCTGCCGCACCGCGGGCGACGACCAAGGCCGAGACCGGTGAGGCCGAACGACGGTAGGAGTCGGCCGCGTAGTGGGCTGCGGTGTCGTATTGGCCGACGCGAAGCAAGATGCCGGCCAGTGCCTGCTCGGCATGAGGATTGCCGGTCGGCAGCGGTCGGGGGAGCAGGGCAACGAGGGTCCTGAGG
>JAYTZE010000715.1:0-2706 GCA_043742385.1 Ilumatobacteraceae bacterium | reverse complement strand
GTCAGTACTCCGCCGTTGTGGTCGAGCGTGGCATCGACCACGTGGGGCTTCATCATCACGCCGCCATTCGCAATCGTGCTGGCGATCATGGCCATGTGAAGTGGAACCATCGTGGTGCTGCCTTGCCCGAAGCCGCCGATAGCGAGCAGCGGGAGTTGATCCGTGAAGTCGGCAACCTCACCAAAGCTGCTTGCCGCGGGCGCCGGCAGATCGATCGGCACCGTCTCGCCAATGCCCCACTTTTTCGTGCCTTCGACCATCCTCTCGGGGCCCACCTCGATGGCAAGCTGGGCAAATGGGATGTTGCAGCTGCGGTAGAAGACCACAACCATCGTGCCACCGCACACTGTGCCCCCGTAGTTCTGAATCGGGTCTGTGGTCTGCGGAGGTATGTACTCCCTCGAGTCGGGGAAATCGCGATCGAGCGACGTGACGCCGGTCTCGAACGCGATCGCTGTGGTGATGACCTTGAACGCCGAACCCGGCATGTAGCGCTCTTGGTAGGCATTGGCGAGCAGCGGCTTGCCGGGCACTGCGTTGAGGAACGTCAGCACATCCTCGGCTGTCTTTGAGTCGTGCACGGCAACGTCGGCGGGGTTGTAGCGCGGATTGCTGATCATCGCGATCACCGCACCGGAATGCGGATCCATCACCACCACCGAGCCCTCGCGTGTGCCGAGCGCATCGGCGGCGACCTGCTGCACGTCGGGGCGCATCGTCAACGCGACGCTGCCGGTGTTGTCGTCGCCGCTGAACAACCCACTGATGGCGCGGAGCCTCTGCTCGCTGGTATCGCCCATCAACACTTCGTTCTGTGTCCGTTCGATCTGAGTCGAGCCGAAGCTGAACGTGTAGTAGCCCGTGACATTGCCGAACAGATCACCCGTCGGGTACTCGCGTTGGTACTTGTACTGGGCGCCGCGCAACGTCGGCATACTTCTCGCCAGCACGGTTCCGTCGGCGGCCAGAATCGCGCCACGTGGTCGATTGAAATCGCGTTCGGTTTGACGATTGTTGCGTGGGTCGGCATTGAGTTCACGTTGGCGGCCGACCGCCAACACGTTCAGCTGCACGAACAGAACGAGATAGCAGGCCAACAGGGCCACGGCGAGGCGTCGGATCTGCTTGTTCATGCTCCGGCCTTCGATGCTGCGCGCCGCTGCCGGTAGGCCTCGAAACGTTCCGATGTCGTCAGTTCGTTCGGGGTCTCGCCAAGGCGTCGAGCCGTCGAGTCGCTCACGCGAACCAGCAACGCCAGAAGCACATAGTTGGCGAGGAGGCTGGAGCCGCCGTAGCTCACGAAGGGCAAGGCGATACCGGTCAGCGGGACCACGCGGGTGACGCCGCCGATGATGATGAACGCCTGCATGCCCACGATCGTCGTGAGGCCGGTGGCCAGCAACTTGTCGAAGGCCCTGTCGGCTCGGATCGCGATTCGCAGGCCACTGCCGATGATCAGCAGGAAGCCGATGAGTATCGCGGTCGTGCCCAGCAACCCAAGTTCCTCGCCAATTGCGGCGAAGATGAAGTCAGTCTTCGCGACGGGAATCTTGTTGGGGCTGCCAAGACCGAGCCCGGTGCCACCGGTGCCGCCGTTGGCGAACGCGAACATTGCCTGCACGATCTGGTAGCCCTTGCCTTCGTATTGCGGCCATGGGTTGCGCCAGATGGCGACGCGCGTCTTGACGTGATCGAACAGCCGCCAGGCCACGAAGGCCGCGCCAGAGAACAGCAGCAGACCGATCACCAGATAGCTGGCCCGTTCGGTGGACACCCACATCATCACGACGAACAGGGTGAAGAACAGCAGCGACGAACCGAGGTCCTTCTCGGCCACCATCACGACGACGGCGAATCCCCAGGCGAGGGCGATGGGCAGGAGATGCCGCAGTTCGGGCAGATGGAACGGCCCGACACGCCAGGCACCGGCGGCGATCAGCTCGCGGTGATCGGCGAGGTACGCGGCGAAGAACAAGGCGAGCGCGATCTTGGCGAACTCGCCGGGTTGAAAGTTGATCGGACCGATGCTGACCCAGATACGTGCGCCGGCCTTGGTGTTGCCGATTCCCGGGACGAGCGGCAGTAGCAACAGCGTCGCGCCGATAGCAAGGAAGCTCCACTGGTAGCGG
Organism: Ilumatobacteraceae bacterium; assembly: GCA_043742385.1. Taxonomy (GTDB): domain Bacteria; phylum Actinomycetota; class Acidimicrobiia; order Acidimicrobiales; family Ilumatobacteraceae; genus JAENVT01. The sequence continues at coordinate 577 of JAYTZE010000715.1, read as the reverse complement.
GCGAGATCGCCGGCGCGTTGTATGACGATCAGGGTGGCGACGTAGGCGACGATGGCGACGAAGGTCCATGTCGTCTGCAGTCCAGCCGAGCGTTCGCTGAGCCTGGCGATGATCACGTAGCCGATGCCGTGCAGCAACGCGGCCAGCGGAAGGATGGTGCCGTCGGCACCCTTGGCGAGCACTCGATTGGCGAGGTGGGCAACGACCAACAACCCGAGCACCGCCAGCAGAAAGGGCACCAGGATCGGTGGAATCTCGGCGTTCTGTCCGAGCGAGGCCAGGGTGTATGCAGCGCCGGTGATGGTCGCGGCCATCACGATCAGGCCGAGTTCGGTGCGACGCCGGGCGGCGGCAATCGGTGACGAGCTCATGGCCCCGATGTGGTCGAGCCGACGATCGTCGACGTCGAGCTGGACGCAACCGTTGTACTCGTCGAACTTGTCGTGGTGCTCGTCGAGGTCGACGATGTCGAGGCTGGTTCGGTAACGGCAACGGTCGTTGATGTGGCTGGAGTGGGCTTGGCGTCGCTGTTGTAGAACTTGGCGGCCAACAGCGCCACCGCCACCGTCAGGACCGC
>JAYTZE010000714.1:0-5382 GCA_043742385.1 Ilumatobacteraceae bacterium | reverse complement strand
CGCTGCTGCTCGCCGACGAGATGGTGTCGGCGCTCGATTCGACGACGGCGGGATTGGTCATCGACGAGGTGTTCGCGAGCGAGATGGCCGTCTTGTTCGTGACCCACACCGTCGCTCTAGCCGACCGAGCAGAGCGGCGGCTATGCCTGCGCGAGCACACAGTGGTGTCGCGGTGACTGACGAGCGGGGAATCCGGGTCGAGGGTCTCGTCGTCGAGCATCCAACTGCCTCCGGTCCCTTGCGCGCCTTGGACTGCCACGAGTTCTTCGTGGTTGGCGGATCGAGCGTGGCGATCGTGGGACCGAGCGGTTGCGGGAAGTCGACACTGCTCGGTGTTCTCGCCGGGCTGGCAACACCAACGGCAGGGACGGTGGCCATTGGTTCAACCGAGATCACGAGCATGTCCGAGCCCACCAGGGTGGCGTTCAGAAAGCAAGCGATCGGGGTCGTCTATCAAGCCGACAACCTGTTGCCGTTCCTCACCGTGTTCGAGAACGTGCGCCTGCAGTTGGCGCTGTCCGGTGACAAGCAGGACCCGGAACGCCGAACCCGGGATCTTCTCGATCAACTGGGTCTCGGCCCGTTCGGCGAGCGGCTCCCCGACGAACTCTCCGGCGGCCAACGTCAACGCGTCGCCGTGGCCCGGGCCATCGTGCATCGCCCCGCGCTGATCCTGGCCGACGAACCGACCGGGGCGCTCGACGACGCCAACGCCCAGGTGGTCGTCGAACTGCTCGCCGACGCACACCGCGAACTCGGGGCGACGCTCGTCCTGGTGACCCACGACTCGGCTGTCGCCGCCAGCATGCAACGAGTTGTCACCCTGGACCAGGGTTCGATCGTCGACGACTGCGAGGTCGGCCATGCTGGCTAGATATGTGTGGGCGGACCTGACTCGTAACCCTCGCCGGACTCTGTCGACGATGGTCGGCGTGATGCTCGGCGTCGGGCTGTCATGCGCGGTGCTGTTCCTCGTGGACGGCCTTTCGGCTTCGATGACACAGCGGGCCGTTGCTCCGCTTCCGATCGATATGCAGAGAGTGTTGACCGATCCCGTCGGAGGCGACCTCCGGCTGGACCAGGAGATCAATCCGGCCGGACCGGTGCAGACCGGCACCGTGGTTCGGGTCCGACTGGTGTTGCACAATGCCGGGGCGGTTGCAGCCAACGAGGTCGTCGTTCGTTCCGAGCCGCCGGCCGGGCTGGCCTTCGTGGCGGGCTCGGCCACCCTGGACGGCGATCCCATCGACCCCGGAGATGACAACCCGTTCGCCACCGGGCCTGCCCGAGTCGGCATGAACATCGGCACTGTCGAAGCCGGGACCACACGGACCTTCGAGTACGAAGCGACCGCAACGATGGCCGCCGACCCATCGACTGTGCTGTTCCGTTCGACAGTGTCGAGCCGGGAGGCGGTGACTCCCGTTGACGCCAATGCCGCCGACCCGGTCGATCTCACCCAACTCGCGATCGACATCGCCGCGCTGGACGGCGTCGCCTTCGCCGAGCAGTTGTCCTTCGCGGACCTGCCGCCGAACTCGCTGTCCAGTGATGGCACGACCGACCCAGGCGCCGTGCGGGTGTTCGGGTTCGACCCGGGCTACATCGATCACGACGACACCATCCAGATCGTCCAGGGTTCACATGTGGCGGGTGCGGCACTGCTCAGTGCCGAAGCGGCCTCGAAACTCGGGGTGAGCATCGATGACACCGTCTCGTTCGAACTACCCGACGGCACCCAAACCGACGTGTCGATCAGCGGCATCGTCGACCTCAGCCGGGCGCGGTCGCTGTTCGCCAGCAGGCAGGGCGCCGACTTCGAGACCTTCCTCTACGTCCCGAATGCCGTCGTCGTCGACTCGGCAACCTTCGCCGACGCCGTCGTGCCGGCATACGAACGGGCGGCCACCGAACGCGGCGAGCGGGTGAAGAGTCCACCGGTGCGCGAGATCGACATCGGTGTCGAGCGCGATCTGCTCGACGCCGACCCCGGCACTGCACTTCGCCAGACCGAGCAGATCGGAGCCAACGTGTCAAAGGTCGCCGGCCAACAGGACTTCCTCCTCGACAACATCTCCAACACCCTGACCGTCGCACGTGCCGATGCCGGGGTCGCCAAACGGCTGTTCGTGTTTCTCGGGGTCCCGGCAGCGCTGCTCGCGGCGATGCTCGCTGCGTACGCCGGCAACGTCCTCGCAGGAGCGCAACGCCGCGAGCAGGCGACACTACGTATACGCGGCGCGAGCCGGCGCACCCTGCTCTCGATGCTCGCACTGCGGGTCAGCTGCATCACCGCCGCCGGGTCTGTCATCGGCGTCACGCTCGGCTACCTGTCCGCCGTCATTGTGCTCGGACACGGCACGCTCATGCGCGCTTCCACGCAGAGCCTGGTGGTGTCGGCGGCAATCGGCATCGTCGCCGGGTTGCTCGCCACCGGGACGGCGCTCTACGTCACCGGACGTCGTTCGATCGACCGCGACATCAACGAAGACCGCGCCCGTCTGACACATCGCACCCCGGTATGGAGGCGTTTCCGCCTCGACATGATCGCCGTGCTGTTGGTGGCGGTCGCTACTGCGCTCGCCCTCTCGAAGTCGGCCTTCGACGGAATACCCGGATCGGTGTATGTGGGCCGGTCCGTCGAGCTCCCTTTGGCGTTGCTGTTCCTGCCGATCGCAGCCTGGGTCGCCGGCAGCCTCCTCGCAGGACGCTTGTTCGCCTGGCTCCTGCGGCTGCATCGAACGAAGTCGACCGCGAACTTCGACCGGACCTTGCCGTTCCTGTACCGAATGAGTATTCGGCGGCGATCGTGGGCTGTGGCCGAGGCCGCAGTCGTTGTGGGCCTGATCGTCGCCCTGGGTACCAGCTTGGCGGTGTTCACCGCCTCCTACGACGCGGCGAAAGCCGCCGACGCCCGCTACGTCCTCGGCTCAGACATCCGGATCTCGCCAAGCCCGGCCAGCGATCGCGTCTACCGGTCGTCCGACCGGTCCGAGTTCCAAATCGACGGCGTCGGCGAAATCACGCCCGTCGTCTACGGCGTCCAGAACGTCATCATCCGCAGCGACCGCACATCCGACCCGGCGAACCTCGCCGCAGTCGATCCCCGTGCCTACCAGCAAGTGGCGCCCCTGCGCGACGACCAGTTCGTCACAACGACCGCCACCCAGGCGATGAGCGTGCTCGTCGAGCAGCCCAACGCGGTCCTCCTAAACACCGACTTCGCCGACTTCCTTCAAGCCGAAGTTGGCGACACGCTCCTGGTACTTCTCGCACGAGGAACCGACGAACAGATCGAGACCGAACTTGAATTGGTCGGCCTGTATGAACGGTTACCCGGCTTCCCCGACGGAGCCGACGCCCTCATGAACATCGCCCACCACGAAGCGACCATCCCCTCGACCACACCAGACTTCTTCCTCGCCCAGACCACCGATGGATCCGCCTCCACACTCGACAAGGTCGTCAGCGAACTCCGCAACGACAAAGCCGCAGATCAACCCCTCCACATCGAATCGCGAGCCACCGCCCTCGCCGCCGACCAGTCCAGCCTTGCGGCGCTCAACATCCGCGGGCTGCTCGATCTCGACTCGGCATACGCGCTGGCCATGGGCACCGTGACGATCGCCATCTTCGTGTTCGGCCTCCTGCTCCAACGTCGCCGCGAATACGTAACGCTGCGGGCCCAAGGCCTGCAGCCCAGATCCGTCCGGTTGCTCATCGGCGCCGAGGCCGCCACCGTCGCCGTCGCCGGCTGCCTGGCAGGGGTCGTGGTCGGCTTGGTGATGGCCATGTACCTCATCGGCGTGCTCCGCCCACTGTTCGTACTCGCGCCGCCCTACCGGATCCCACTCGGAGCAACGTCCGCAATCGTTGCGTCGGTCCTACTGGCCACCGCAATCACCTCCGTCGCAGCTTCGTCGCTCGTGAATCGGCTCCGAGCAACCGAACTCCTCCGCGACGAGTAGGAGTTCGAACCTCGGCGCCGAGGGTGAGGTTGCGCGCCAGCACCGGAGCTCCGGATTGCAGTGCGTCCCAAATCAGTTGATCGGTGGCGAGAAAGGTCTGGTATCCGGTCGCAATCTTGTGGATCAGGGTCTGGGCTACCGGATCGTCAGCACTCTCGCGAAGATTTTGTAGTACTGCCTCGAACTGACTCGAAGCCTGTTCGAACTGCGTACGTGTCGTCGGCCAATCGAGCACATAGGCCAGCTGCGCTGTGTGGAGTTGGCCCGCGACGATCTGGAGCTGATCCGCCGCTTGGGATCGGGCGGCCGCCGCTTCGACGATGTGATCGTTGGCGCTACCGAGGCGTGCGACGGTGAGGAACAGGCAGCTATCTGTCCGCTGCCAAGAAGTCACCTGCTTGTCCCCTTAGGTACCCATCGACCGGTTTGACGAAACCTTGAGGACCTAATCCCTCGAAGCGGGGTTGTGGCGAGATCGCCAGCCGACACGGCCGTTCGGACCCCGCGATGTCGGTTGTCGTGGTAGGGATTAGTGATGAATGACGTTGCTACTCCGGCCATTGGTGTCTTTGGTGGCTCGGGCTTCTACGAGTTCTTGGAACAAGCAGAGGACGTCGACGTTGACACTCCGTTCGGGCCGACGTCGTCACCTGTGTCGTTCGGAACGGTTGCAGGACACAACGTCGCATTTATCGCTCGCCACGGTCGTCAGCACGGGTACGCGGCACATCGGGTGCCGTACCGGGCCAATGTCTGGGCCATGCATTCGATGGGTGTGCGGTCAATCATCGCGCCCTGTTCGGTTGGTTCGCTGCAGCCCGACATTCATCCTGGACAACTCGTCGTCGTCGATCAGCTCGTGGACCGCACGTGGGGTCGGCCCGACACTTTCCACGATGTCGGCGGGCCACCTCATGAAATGGGTTCGATGGGGCCGGTGCATCATCAGAGTTTTGGTGAGCCGTTCGATGGAGCGCTTCGTCGCGCGTTGCTCGTGGCCGGGCGTCGCATGGGCGCTGACATGATCGACGGTGGAACCATGGTGGTCATCAATGGTCCTCGGTTTTCGACGCGTGCCGAGAGCGCGTGGTTTCGCGCAATCGGTTGGCACGTCGTCAATATGACGGGTTATCCCGAAGCGGTCTTGGCCGCTGAACTCGGTATCCGATACGCGTCTGTTGCCTTGGTCACCGACTACGATGCCGGCGTCGATGGCCACGCTCCGGTGACGATGGACGAGGTGTTTGCGATGATGCGGGACAACGTGTCGCGTGTGCAGAGTTTGATAGTCAATGCGATCGAGCGCGACTTCGACGCGATATCTGGCCCGGGGTGATGCCGGGGCTTACAGATCGAGGTGTGAGTGATCGGGGAGGCTCACTGGCAGTCCGGCGGCGAGCCAGGCATGCATGCC
>JAYTZE010000713.1:0-10766 GCA_043742385.1 Ilumatobacteraceae bacterium | reverse complement strand
TTGGCGCCGAGGTCGCGTGCTGCCTCTTCGTACTGCGGGCCAATCGCGGCCAATCGACCGCGAACGATCACCACGACGTACGAGATGCTGAACGTGATGTGGCCGAGCACCTGTGTCGTGAATCCTCGAGGCACCCCCGTGTAGACCTGGGTGAAGACAAGGAACAGAGCGACGCCCATCACGATCTCGGGTGTCACCAGTGGAACCAGCATCAGCGCGTTCGAGGCTTTGGAGAGGCGTCCGCGCCACCGCTGCAGTCCGACCGCCATCATCACCCCGATCGGGGTGGTGAAGATCATGCTGAGCGCTGCGAGCTTGAGCGTGTTCCTCAACGGCTGCCGCAACGTGTCGTCATGCCACACCGACTGCAGCGGGTCGTTGAAGTACCAACGCAACGAGGGTGACTGGAACGCCGAGCGGCTCTTGCCCGAGTTGAACGAGATCCGCATCGCGACGAGCACCGGCACCAGCGACCACAGGACGTAGAGCCAGGTGATGGTCGCCAACCCGATGGGATGGCGCCCGGGACGGTGGCGTCTCACGTGGCCACCGCCCGTTGAGCTCGCACGGTGACCACGAGGTAGTACGTCATCATCACCAGCAACATCGCCGAAAGGATCAGCACCAGCGACGCACCCGTCTGTGCCTGGCTGCTGCCGCGCAGGTCACGTTCGATCTGGTTGCCGATCATCTCGGTGCGCGGCGAGCCGCTGGAGAGGAACGTGTTGGTGTAGTAGTCGCCGAACATCGGCAGAACCGTGATGACCGAGGCGGAGAGCAGGCCCGGGACCGACAGGGGCAGCGTGACCCGGCGAAACACTCGAGCGGGCGAGGCTCCGAGATCGCGACCGGCCTCGAGCAACCGCTTGTCGAGGCGCTCGAGTGAGGCGTAGAGCGGCAGGATGAAGAATGGGATGTAGCCGTAGACGAGTCCGATGACGACGGTCGACCAATCACCGTCGAGCCAATTGCGTGATCCGCCGAGGTGCAACCAACCAAGCAAGCGATTGAAGTAGCCGTCGACCTGCAGGAGATTGACCCAGGCCAACATGCGCATCAGGTAGCTGATCCAGAACGGCAGGACGAGGGCAGCCAGCAAGACGCCTCGCCAGCGGCTGGCGTGTCGAGCGACGTAGTAGGCGACCGGATAGCCGATCAGGCAGCACAGCGCCAACGACGCGCCCACGAACGACAGCGTTCGAACCACCACGCCACCGAGATCGCCACCGAACACTCTGCCGATGACCTTGTTCATGGCGGAGAAGTCCCACGAGAACGGGCTCCACACCGGGTCGGGGGTGCGCAGGATCGGGTCGACGCGCCCGAACGCAACGGCACCTATCGCATAGAACGGCACCACGAACAGCGCAAGCAGCCACGCCACCCCCGGCAGGCTGAGCACACCCCAGAACCCGTTGCGGTGTCCACCCGGCGCTGCGCCTGCGGCGTTGGCCACGCGTCAGGCTCCGGCGCGGAACTTAGCCCAGGCGTCGTTCCACAATGTTTCGACATCGATGCTCAACGGTAGGTACCGGAGACCATTGGTGATCTGTTCGTTGGAGAGCACACAGCTTCGCAGCGACTCGGGCACCAGTCCTGCATCGATCAACTCCTGAGCGCCGAGGCCCTCGATGGCCGGCTGGTATCCGACGAAACCGAAGTTGGTCTCGGCATTGGTCTTGTCGAGGATGTGGTCGATGAACAGGTGCGCCAGCACAGGGTTCTTGGCCTTGCTCAGCACGCACAATGTGTCGTTGGCGATGACGGCGGTTTCAGGTTGCCAGTAAGCCAGCACCTCGGGGCCAGTCCCCTCCGGTAGGTAGTACTGGGCGTTCAACATGTCGCCACTCCACGTGTGGGCAACCGTGGTCGAGCCCTCAGGCACAGTGTGGTATCCCTCGATCTCGACCTTGATGTTCATCAAATTGGTCAGCTCGCCGAGGTCGTCGCCGGCCTGCTTGATGACCGCCGGATCCTCGGTGTTGACGTCGGTCAGTTCTTTGCGCAGCATCGCCGCCGACAATCCCTCGCGCGAGTCGTCGAGGAGCGATGTGACACCTTTGTACTCGGGGTTCCACAGCGTGTCCCACGAGATGCTCGCTGCGTCGACCCTGTCGGCGCGAAAGCCGATGCCCGTGCTGAACACGGTGTAGGGCACCGTGTAGGTGCCGCCCTTGTCGTAGTACGGATCGCGCAACGAGGCTGCAATGTTGCCGATGTTGGTGAGATAGCTCTTGTTGAGCGGCTGGATCAGCCCCGTGTCGACCAGCTTGAACAACGACGTCGTCGAGGCGCTGTGATCGAGGTCGACATCGACCGCGCCGGATGCCAGCTTGGTGATCGCTTCGTCGTCAGTGGTGAAGGTCGTGATGTCGACCTTCACGCCGTACTTCTCCTCGAACGACGCAACGATGTCGGGGCTGACGTAGGAGTCGTAGTTGAAGATCCGCAGCGGACCCGCCTCCGGTTTCAAGCCATCCTTGATCGCCTCGGTGTTCTTCCCTGAGGAGGAACTTGCACTGTCGTCACCGCACGCTTGCAGCAGCGGCAAGCCGGCTGCAAGCGCCAGCCCGACGCGGACCGAGCCTCCGATTACCTGTCGACGAGTAAAGCTATCCAAAATGGTCCTCCCCCGGGTACAAACGTGATCAGGTTAGTCGGTCATGTGATGGCGGTACGTGGCGAGAAAATCGACGATCAGATAGTCCTGCGGGGTCAGTACGCCGTGATCGAAGAATCGCGACGCGACACCGCGCTGGACGCGCTCTGACACGTCGTAGTCCTGCTTGCCGACCAACTCGCTGAACTCGACGATCTCGGTCGGATCAAAACCGGGTGTGTCGATCGTGTCGGCCGCGAACAGATACTCCATCACCACGGTCGTCTCTCCGGCGCCCTTTGGAATCATCGACGACACGATCACACACGTGCCGGTGACATCGATGAACATGTTCGGGAAGACCGTTGCCCCATAGTACGACTCGGCTTCTTCGACGGGCATGTGTGGCAGCACCGGAAGGTTGGACCGGCCGGTGAGGCTGAAGCTGTTGCCTCGAATGCTGACTCCACCATCGGGACGCGCCGGGTCGACGACGGAACCGGTCTTGTAGACCGGAACGATGTCGACCAACTCGGGATGCACCCACGAACAGTGCAGGCACTCCTGATAGTTCTCGACCAGGATTTTCCAGTTGGCCTTGACATCGGTGGACGTGGTCACTGCCGTCCGCAACTCGCCCAGGTGCAGATGTTCGAACAGTGCTATCGAGTCGAGACCAGCGGCGAACGAATCGCGTAGTGGTGTCGGCTTGGGTGAGAGATTGACGAAGACGAAGCCGTGCCAGACCTCGCACGCCACACTCCACAACGACAACGAATCACGGTCGACCTCATCTGCCGCTAGATGCGGCGTGCCGATCAAGCGGCCGTCGAGCGAGTATGTCCAGGCATGGTACGGACAGGTGATGCCGGCCTTCGACCCCGGCCCACTCTCCTCGCACAACCTCGCACCGCGGTGGCGGCAGACATTGGCATGGGCGTGTAGGAGACCGTCGCGGTCCTTGACCAGCAGCACACTCTCACCAGCAATGTCGACGACGAATCGGTCGCCGGGCGCAAGTCGCTCATCGCGACAGACGTAGAACCATGACTGGTGGAAGATGTGGCTGCGCTCGCGGTCGTACACATCGTCGGACGTGTACTCGCGACCGGTGAGGGTGAAGATGAGCTGGCTCGATGTCATGTTCGCTCCGCCTCAGTAGAACCCACCGGTGGCGTACTCGTGAGAGTGACCATCGGATGAGGCGACCAGTGCGGCGAATCGCTCCACGTTTCCGCAGAACCGGTCGACGTCGGCATCGGTGTGCATCTGCGAAATCGTCCATTGCTCGCTCTTGCCCCACGGCGCCATGAAGACGCCGCCGTTGTGCTGCACGAGGAAGTGCAGATGGCTGAGTCCGGTGTCCATCGCCAGGAAGTCGCGAAGGTTGCGGGCTGGGGTCTCATTGAACACCAGCGAGCCCTTGAACGAATAGGCATACCCATAGCCGGGTACGCCGTGGCGCTGCAACACGGCCATGGACCGATCGAACATCGCCTGTGACCGCGCAGCCGCGTGACGGTAGGCGTCGTCGGTGAGCACCTCGGTCAGCATCGCCCGCGCCGCGGCCATCGTGAGGGGGTTACCGTTGAACGTACCCACCTGGTCGTAGCGGCCATCGACGATCGCGTTCATCACCTCGTGGGTTCCGCCAATCGCGCCACACGGTAGGCCGCCGCCCAGGGCTTTGGCCAGGCAGACGATGTCGGGGGTGACGCCGAACAGGCCCGTTGCCCCGCCAGGGTGCACACTAAGCCCGGTCTTGACCTCGTCGAAGCACAGCAACACGCCGTAACGGCGAGTGAGCTGACGAACGCCCTCCAGGTACCCAGCGTCGGGTGGGATGATGCCGGCGTTCATCATCATCGGCTCCATGATCATCCCGGCGATCGACCCCTGGTTGGCATGCAGCACACGCTCGAGAGCGTCGAGATCGTTGAACGGAACCAGGCGCACGAGATCGGCCATCGCCTGTGGAATACCGGCGGCGGCGACACGGTACGGGTGATCGGCCGGACCGAGCATGTCGAGGTTGCGCCACTGCGACACCATCACTGCGTCGTGATGGCCGTGATAGGTGCCTTCGATCTTGATGATCTCCTTGCGACCGGTGACGGCGCGCATGAGGTGAACGGCATCCATCGTCGACTCGGTGCCGGAGTTGTTGTAGCGCCACAGCGGCAATCCGAACCGACGTGACAGGTTCCGGGCGACGACGATCGAGTCGTCGGTGGGCTGGGCAAAATGGGTGCCTTGGGTGACGCGTCTCTGTACTGCTTCGACGATGGCCGGGTTGGCATGACCGGCAACCATCACACCGTACCCGCCGTGCAGGTCGACATATTCGGTGCCGTCGACGTCCCAAACCCGCGAACCACTGCCATGGCTGACCCAGACGGCGGCGGGGCGGGAGATCATCCAGTTCGATGTCGCCCCACCAGCGAGCACCTCCGAGGCTTCCTCGCTTCGGGCGATCGATAGAGGCATCCGCGCCAGGAAGCCGCGCTCCTCCTCGTCGATCAGCGAATCGATGGTCACGGTCTTGCTTTCGATGACGGCCATTGCGGCCACTCCCTTTTCTTTTGCTGACTACGTCAGTTGTTCCGTCACTGACTGATGAGTCAGTGATACTGACTGACGAGTCTACTTGATCGGCGAGCGGTCCGTGAACTCGGCCGTGTCGAGCGTTTCGCCTGCCAGGTGCGTTCCGGCCATACTGTGGTCGATGACCACAGAGAGTGCTTTTGTGGCGGTGGTGGACCGCATGCGACGCGATACCGCCGACCGCAACCCGACATCGCGCGCCCAGCACGAACGGGCCCGCGCCGTGCTACCCGGTGGAACTACACGCACGATCCTGCACCACGCACCATTTCCGCTCACCTTCGTGAGCGGTGATGCTGGCACCTTGACCGATGCCGACGGCCACACCTACGTCGACCTCGTCGGCGACTACACCGCCGGGCTGCTCGGACATTCCGAGCGGCGCGTCCATGCCGCCGTCGCAGAGGCGTTGGCCAACAACACCAGTGTCGGGGGGGTGCATCCCGCCGAGATCCGATTCGCCGAGTTGGTCTGCAACCGTTTCGGTCACCAGCGAGTGCGATTCACCAACTCCGGCACGGAAGCCAACCTGATGGCCCTCACCCTGGCGAGAATCGTCACTGGGCGTTCGACCATCATGGTCATGTACGGCGGGTATCACGGCGGGGTCTTCTACTACTCGCACGGCAATGCACCGTGGAACGTGCCGTTCCCCACGATCGTCGCGCCGTACAACGACCTCGACGGGTGCGAGTCGTTGATCAACGACTACGGCGATGATCTCGCTGCTGTGATCGTCGAGCCGATGCTCGGTTCCGGATGCGTTCCCGCCGACGCACGCTTTCTAAGCGGGTTGGCCAATGCCACCCAACGGGCCGGGGCGATCCTGATCACCGACGAGGTGATGACGTCGCGGCACGGCCCGCGCGGACTCGCCGACCTCATGGGCGTGCGCCCCGACATCGCGACGTACGGCAAATACTTCGCGGGTGGCTTCTCCTTCGGTGCATTCGCCGGACGTGCCGATCTACTCGATCACTTCGACGCGACAAAGCCCGACGCGATTCCTCATGCCGGAACGTTCAACAACAACATCGCAACCATGTCGGCCGGATGTGTCGTGCTGTCGGAGTTGTTCACGTCTGATACTGCGATCACCTTGACCGCTCGAGGCGAGGAGTTGCGGGCACGAATCGACGATGTGTTGCATCAACACAAGTTGCCGTTGACCGTCACCGGCTTCGGTTCAATGAACGCGGTGCACGCCCTCGAGCGTCGACCGATGAATGGCGCCGATCTGTTGGAGCGAGACTCGGCTCTGCAAGAGGCGCTGTTCCTCGCACTACTGCAGCGCGGCGTATACACAGCGCCGCGCGGCAGCCTCAACCTCGGCCTAGCCGTCACCGAATGGGATCTCGATCACTACCTCAACGCGCTCGATCAGTCACTCGGCGAACTCTCCGAGGCGATGTAGAGCAGGTCGACCGATTGGCGACCTTCATCGAGGCCGCGTCGTTCGAATCGAGTGATCGGTCGCCACGATGGCCGCTCGATCACTCCCCCGCTGAGTGCCGCGGTGGCATCACAGACCGTGCGCATCTGCTCGGCGTAGCCGGCATCGTCGGTTGCCAGGTGCAACGTGCCGCCGACGCGCAGGAGCGGCACCATTCGGTCGATGATCTCGGGACGGACCAGGCGGCGGCCGCGCTGACCACGCTTCGGCCATGGATCGGGGAAGAAAACACGAATGGCGGACAGCGACCGCCGGGGAATGCGGGCAGCAAATTCGACGGCGTCGCCTTCGACGACACGGACGTTGGCGAGCCCGCGACCTTCGATTGCCTCAAATACTGCGGCGACTCCAGGCGTGTGCACGTCGACACCGATCACCTGCTCGTTGGGATGCGTCTCAGCGAGTTCGATCAAGGCCTCGCCGCCCCCGAAACCTATGTCGAGAACCAATTCTCCGAGGTGACCGAACATTTCTGACAGCGACAATTGTGGGCCGTCAACCGCGATCCCCCACCTGGCCGCCGACCGCTCGTACGCCACAAGTCGCGCGGGTGACAAGCCGCGACGGCGAGGCTTGAACGACCGCTGCGGGGGATGCGTCACGTCTAGGGGTATCGACACGCGACGATGATGATAACGGCCGCAAACGTGCAAGGCTGAAGGTCATGGCGTGGTTGGTCACTGAAGGACGAGTGCTGGCCTCCTGCGAATCGGCGACGCGGCGGCGAGCCAAGAGTCGCGGGCTCCTGGGGCGCGACGGCATCGAGGGCGCCATGGTGCTGACCGGCTGTCGTTGGGTGCACACCATCGGCATGCGGTTCGCACTCGACGTCGCCTACGTCGACGACAGTGGCATCGTCGTCAAGACGGTGCACATGCGCCGTCATCGCATTGGTGCGCCAGTGTGGCGGGCGAGCATGGTGATCGAGGCGCAGGAGGGAGCGTTCGGGCGCTGGGGGCTGCGGGTCGGCGATGTCGTTGAGGTTCGCGAATGACTGGAACTCTCGTGCTCGTGGCCACACCGATCGGCAACTTGGGTGATCTATCACCACGAGCGGTCGAGACGCTGCAAGGCTCGGCGCTGATCCTGTGTGAGGACACACGTCACTCCGGCAAGTTGCTCTCCCACGCTGGCGTCAGTGGCGTACGACTGGCCGTGTGCAACGAGCACACCGAGGCCGCACGCAGCCGCGACGTGCTTGCGTTGCTCGACGCCGGCGAGACCGTCACGCTGATCACCGATGCCGGCACACCGGGAATATCCGATCCAGGATCGCGGCTCGTGCGCGTCGTGATCGATGGCGGCCACGCGGTGTCTTCCGTACCCGGTCCCGCAGCGTTCGTGATGGCTCTGGTCATCAGCGGATTCGACACCGCCCGCTTCGTCTTCGAGGGGTTCTTGCCGCGCTCCGGACGCGAACGCGCCAGTCGACTCGCCTCGATTGCAGCGGAGCAGCGCACGTCAGTGATCTACGAGGCGCCTCACCGCGTCGAGCGGACCGCCAACGACCTCTTGGCAGCATGTGGCGGACAGCGCTCAGTGGCTGTCGCCCGCGAGCTGACCAAGATCTACGAATCCGTCTGGCGCGGCACGCTCGACGATGCGGTGGCACATCTCAACACGACACCGCCGCGCGGCGAATACGTCGTCGTGTTGCAGGGTGCCCCACCGCGCGGCGACGTCAGCGACGACGAGATTCGAACGGCATTGCAGTTGGCCCTGGACGGCCACAGCCGGAAAGATGCGGTTGCCGCCGTGGTCGGCCAGCTCGAGGTACCCAAGCGGCGCGTGTACGACCTTGCCGTGGCGGTGCGTCACGATGTCTGACGTCCCCCACTCGGAAGTCACGCCGACGGGTGTCACCCAATCCGGCGTCACCCAGTATGTGTCGTCCGGGCCGAGCGCAGCCTTTTTCGATCTCGATCGCACCCTCATCAGCGGTTCGAGTGCGTTCGTCCTGGGCGTCGCGGCATGGCGCGCTGGGCTGGTGCCACCGGGCCAGTTCGGCAAGGATGCCATGGGCGCCGTGGCATTCCGATTCACCGGTGCCAGCGACGACACATCCACGGGCGTTCGAGATCGCATCCTCGGCGCTGTCAAGGGCATTCGCGTCGACGACCTCGTCGCACTCAATGCCGAAATCGTGCCCAAGCTGCTCGCCAAGGTGCGTCCCGAGGCACAAGCGCTGGTCGATCGACACCGCCACGCCGGTCGGGCGACGTACATCGTCTCGGCATCGCCTGTCGAGCTGGTCGAACCACTGGCCAAGGCACTCGGCATGACCGCAGGAATCGGCACGGTCAGCCAGATCGCCGACGGCGTGTACACCGGCGAGCTGGCCGGCCCGTTCTGCTATGGCCCAGGCAAGGTCGAGGCGATCACAGATCTGGCCAAGTGGGAGAACCTGGATCTCGGCCAGTGCTACGCCTACAGCGATTCGGCCAGCGATCTGCCGATGCTCGAGGCCGTCGGACATCCCGTCGCCGTCAACCCCGATGCCAAGCTCGATCGCATTGCCCGTCACAACGGCTGGCCCATCGTCGTGTTCAGCAAGCGCACGAAAGCCGTCGTTCGCCGTACAACGCAAGCGCTCGGCACAGTCGGAGTTGCGGCAGCGGGATTCGCCGCCGGTACCCGCTACGCCAGCCGCTATGCGCGTGGCCGGGTCTTCGGCATCCGGCGCTGAGGGGCGGAAGTCGCTTGCCTCGACCGCTACCAGTCGGCGTATCCTTGACGACGTGAGAACACCGACTCGAACCCGACGAATGCGCACCGGCTTCTAACCCAGCCGCTGTTCGCCATTCTCGAAAGGATCCAGTCGTGAGCAACTTCTTCCTCACCACCCCTATCTACTACGTCACCGCCAAGCCGCACCTCGGCCACGCGTACACCACGATCGTCGGCGACGCAATCGCGCGCTGGCACCGCCTGCTCGGCGACAACGTGCACTTCCTCACGGGCACCGACGAGCACGGCCAGAAGGTGCAGCAAGCCGCCGAGGCCGCCGGCTTGTCGCCACAAGACTTCACCGATTCGATCGCACCGCTGTATCAGCAGGCCTGGCAGCAGTTGAACATCTCCAACGACGACTTCATCCGCACCACCGAGCAGCGTCACAAGGTGGGCGTCGCCGAGCTCTTGCAGCGTTGCTACGACGCCGGCGACATCGAGCTCGATCTCTACAAGGGCAAGTACTGCATCGCCTGCGAGGAGTACTACACCGACGACGAGCTTGATCCCGGCGACCTGTGCCGCATCCACAAGCGCCCGGTCGAGCAGGTCGAGGAGGAGAACTACTTCTTCCGCCTGAGTCGGTTCCAGGACCGCTTGCTCGATTGGTATGCGGCGCATCCCGGCGCGATCGTGCCCGAGTTCCGCGGCAACGAAGCGCTCGGTTTGATCCGCGGCGGCCTACGTGACTTCTCGGTCAGTCGCACCAGCCTCAAGTGGGGCATCCCGCTGCCATGGGACGACAAGCATGTCGCCTACGTGTGGTTCGATGCTTTGGCCAACTACCTCACGGCGGTCGGCTACGGAACCGACACGAAGCGGTTCCACGATTGGTGGCCGGCGCACCATCTGATCGGCAAAGACATCATTCGCCATCACTGCGTCTACTGGCCGGCAATGCTGATCAGTGCCGGCATCGAACCACCTGCAGGGTGGGCTGTCGGCGGTTGGCTGCTGGCCGGTGGCGAGAAGATGAGCAAAACCACCGGCAACGTGGTCAACCCGCTCGACCTCGTTGCCGACGTCGGTCTCGATGGTTTCCGGTACTACATCCTTGCCGAGACCGCCTACGGAAACGACGGTGACTTCACCTACGAGGGTCTGATCGCTCGGTACAACTCCGATCTGGCCAACAACCTCGGCAACCTGCTCGCCCGCGTCGCGACCGTCGTCGGCAAGAAGTGTGATGGGATCGGCCCGGCACCGCGAGCAGACTCGCCCCTTGCCGCTGCAGCAGCGTCGGCGTATGCGACGACTGCCGCGGCATGGGCGGAGTCCGCACCCAGCCGAGCGCTCGACGCGACGTGGAGCCTGATTCGCGCCACCAACTCGCACCTCGAGGCCAACGAACCGTGGAAGGCGGATCCCGGCCCGGATGTC
>JAYTZE010000712.1:0-1207 GCA_043742385.1 Ilumatobacteraceae bacterium | reverse complement strand
GCGACACATATGCATTGGTTGCCGCATTCAAGATGACGGTGTCGGTCTGCACCACTCGGTGCAACACGTCGTCGGGGATTCGGTATTGCATCGCCGCGAGGCTAGTGGCACATTCCGTTCAGCGACCGCGAACGATCTGCCCGCCGCGACGGGCGAGCCAGCCGAGATTGCCAAGACGAGTCCGGTTCTTGAACCGCAGGTACTCGTCGACCGGCCAGATCACCTCGACGGCGCGACGCATGCGCCGTTCGCCGACCAAGACGTTGACCAGACCGAGTCGGGCTTCGCGGTCGTGAATCGAGTCGAGCATCCACCGGCGAGATCGTGACGGTTGATGCCCACTCACAAAGCGCTGCCAGGCATCGGGGATCGGTATCCGTCTGGCCGCGAGTTCCAGCGACCATACGAAGAGATCGCGCTGGCTGCGGCCGACCAGCAGCGCAGCGACGATGGCATCATCCGGATCGACGAGACGAGCCAACCGACCGAGGTCGGGCAGCGTCGACAGCTGCGCAGCCCCCGAGGTGGAGTGCAGCACGCTGTGCACGAACATTGCCGCTGCGCTGCACGCGTGGAGCTGCACCCCGCGAACGATGATCACCTGCGGTTCGACAAACAGGGCCTCGGTCGGTAGTCGACTGCTGACCAGGCAACCTTCGATCGCCTGGTGGACGTCGATCGAGACGCCGCGGACATCGGTGATCTGTCGCTCCTTCAGCATCGCCGAACGCACCGGGCCGGCTTGCACCTCGGCTGGCGCCGCTGTCACCGGCGCGAGCGCGTCGAGCGCCCGTTGCAGGTCGTCAGGGCGAACGAGGATGTCAATGTCGCGCGAGCTGCGTTGTGCGGGGTCGGCGTACAGCAAGTGCGAGGTGGCAAAGCCTTTTAACGCCCGCCACTCGATTCCGGCATCGTCGAGCAGACGATGCAGTTCCAGCGCCGACGCCTCGATGGCCAACGCCGGCAGGGCGACATGCTCGTAGGCATCGTCGAGGGCTGTCTGCTGGGCGGCCGAGAGCTGGGCGACAGTTGGCGCCGCATGCCAGAGCTGGCCGACGAGATTGTGGGCCTTCGCCCAGGCGAGCAGCTGAGTCCACGATCCCTCATCGATTGGCACCGGGCGCGGCGAGTCGTGCAATCCGAACCGCAGCACGACGGACTGCAAGTCGTCGGTCGGCACGCTGCGCAGGCTATCCGCGCCCGCCTG
>JAYTZE010000711.1:0-10768 GCA_043742385.1 Ilumatobacteraceae bacterium | reverse complement strand
GTGACCGTGCACCAGCGTGGTCATCTCGTCGGCAAGCGCCCGCTGAGCGGCACGCTTCTCCGGTGCGGCGGCCTGCTGGGTCATCACGTCGTCGATTTCGGCGAGCGAGCGCATCGACAGCATCTTCAGGTATGTGCCGACCATGTCGTCGTCGCACTGCACCCAGAACTGACGGAATTGATATGGCGATGTTCGTGCCGGGTCGAGCCACACTGCTCCCCCGACCGATTTGCCGAACTTGGCGCCATCGCTTCGCGTCATCAACGGGTGAGTCATGGCAAAGGCTTGGCCACTGAGCTTGCGCCTGATCAGTTCGACCCCGGCAACGATGTTGCCCCACTGGTCGGAGGCGCCGGCCTGCAGCTCGACGTCGTGATGTTCGTAGAGGTGGCGGTAATCGTTGGCTTGCAGCAGCATGTAGCTGAATTCGGTGTACGAGATGCCGTGCTCACTCTCGATGCGGGATCGCACCGAATCTCTGGCGATCATCTGGTTCACGGTGAAATGCTTGCCGACATCGCGGAGAAACTCGAGCATCGTGATGGGGTGAGTCCAATCGGCATTGTTCACCAATGTCGCCTGGAAGGGACCGGGCTCGAAATCGAGCAGCTTGGTCAGTTGCACCTTGATGCATTCGACATTGTGACGGAGGGTGTCGTTGTCGAGCAGGTTGCGCTCCTCGCTTCGCCCACCTGGATCGCCGACCATGCCGGTCGCCCCACCGGCCAGCGGAAATGGGCGATGCCCGGCCAACTGAAACCGACGCATGAAGAGTTGGCCGACAAGATGACCGGCGTGCAACGAATCTGCCGTCGGATCGAACCCTATGTACAACCCCAGGTTGCCCTTGGCGATTCGGGCAGCCAGGGCGGCGCGATCGGTGGTGTCGTGAACGAGGCCACGGACGTCGAGTTCGGAGAGCAGATCCATCGCCGTTCATGTTGCCAGCTCACCCAATCGAAACCGCACATCGTTTCGCGCTTCGGCGTGTTAGTCCGCTCCGAACGCCGTGCGCACGAGTTGGCCCGTCGCGTGTGACCTACTACGGAAGTCATCGAGCGAGATCTTGTCGATGGCGCCTGAACGCAACCGGGCAATCGAGTCAAGCAACGCCTGTCGTTGCGACGCTGCGAGCCACGGAGCGTCGTCCATGGTGCGTTGTAGCCGGAGACGGAGAGAGTCGAGGGGTGCAACCACGCCAGCAGTCACTGTGTCGGCGCCGCTCGCCACCAACGCCTGCTCGTACTCGATGTCGAGTCGTTCGACACCGGTGGCAATATCGGTCGCAGCTGCCTGCACCGACGAGACGCGCGCGTCGATCGACGGTATCTGTTGGCGACCCAGCAACAGGCCGAGCGCAAATGTCACCAATCCAATTGCCACTGCCCAGGCGATGGCCCGACGTTGCCGCCGAGCCACCGAGATGTACAGGGTCATGACCGCTGCCTTCCTACGAGGTATGTCACATCGTTGCGGCCCGCATACGGCGCCATGTTTGTTCCGACGCCGGTGAGCTCGATCAGTCTGCTTCCGTCAATGATCCACACCGTCGGGCGTAGCGTCACGGGACCGCGATAGCGCGTCAGCCGCTCGATTGTCTCGGCGAGCGATTCGGCCACGGCGCGTTCGCCCTCGATTGCAATCACATCGTCGCCGTAGCGATCGCGCACGGAGATAGCAGTGTGGGTACTGACGACGAAGTACGCGCCAATCGCGTCGACACGTGCGCCTGCGACGTCGGCTGCCACATCGGCGACCTCGACCTCGTGACGCCCGGGGAGGGCCCCCGCAGACAGACCGACGGCGCCCGTCGCTACCGCTCGGACGGTCGACCGCTCGGCCACCTCCTCGACCCGTACCTCGACGCTCGCCGGGCTCGCGCCGGCATTGATCACCTCAGCTTCAACCTCGGCCATCATCGCATCGAGTGTTGCCGAGTCGAGCTGCGGAACCGTGCGCTCGCGTTCGGCGCGAATCAACGAGAGCGCATCACCGATCGAGGAGATCACTTCGGCGTGCTCGGGTATGACGATCGGCCATCCCAGCCGCGCGGCCACGTGGCGGGCAAGCGCGCCTGCGCCGCCGCCGACACCGACGATCGACGGGTTGGTCAGCTTCGATGACTTGGCGACGGTCAGGCTCAACTCGCATACGGCGTCGCTCGCCGCTGTCAGCATTTGCTCGGCAATGACTCGTCCGTCCATTCCAAGCTGCCGACCGACTGTCTCGAAGGCCGCCACGGCTGCACCCGCCGGCGCGTAGCAGTAGTCACCGACATCGGTCACCTCCAGGGCATTTGCTGCGCAGGTCGTGGTCAACGCCGCACGCAGCCCTGAGTGAGTGAGCAGCACGACATAGTCGGCCGGATCATCCAACATCGCCGAACGAATCTCGACGTTGGCCGTGGCGACCAGTTCGGGATCGAGATAGCAGGCGTATTCCAGGCCGGCGATGTGTGCCGAACGCGGGCCCACGCCGTACACCCGATTGCGACGAGTGCGCAGCATCGAGCCACCAGCCACGCCGATCACGCGAACGTCCACACTCCGCAAGGCAGTGGCGTGTGATGCCACACGCACATACGACAGTGCGGGATGTCCGTTTCGAATCGCGGCGACGTTGGTCGAGGTGCCGCCGACCTCGATGACGATGGCATCTTTCACTCCGGTGTAGCGCAACGCCCCGGCGACCGATGCCGCCGGACCCGAATACAGCGTGCGAACAGGAGCAGCGCTGAAGCCGTCGAGGTCTGTAGCACCTCCGTCGCTGCGCATCACCATCACCGGTGCAGCGATACCAGCGGCACGAACGCCGGCGTCCACATACGACGCGGTGCTGACGGCGATCGGCAGAATCGACGCATTGAGAGCCGCAGTGACTGTGCGCAGCTCGAGGCCGTACAACCCGCTGAGATCGGTGGACGCACACACGGGCAAACCAGCCTCGCGGGCCATGGCCGACACGGCGGTCTCGTTGGTCGTGTCGTCGGGCGAGAAGGCCTCGGCAACGCACACCGCCGACACGCCGACGGAACGGAACTCTTCGAGCGCGCTGCGGATGGCGTCGGCAGGCAGTCCTTCAGTGACGTCGAAGAAGCGATATCGAACGCGCAGTCGCTTTCCAGCCGACAGCTCGACGCTGTTCAGCCTCGTACGCTTCTCCACTCGGGCCAAATCGGGACGGCGACCCATTCCGATCACGCCGACCACGCCGGCATCACCCTCCAGGAGCGCGTTCACGGCCTGTGTCGTGGAGTGGGTCACCAGTTCGATCCGGTCGGCACCGACCTCGGCCGCAATCTGTGCCACGGCGTGCACGACCCCTGCGGCAACACCGCCGTGGTCCGTGTGGGTCGTGGGGACCACCGATGAGGCCATGATCTGCAACGTGGTGAGATCGACGGCAACGGCCTTCGTGAACGTCCCACCGACATCCACGCCCACTCTCAACATTGATGCCACACTCAGACAGTGGCGGTCTGCATCGACGTGGAGGCCCGCCTGGCGAGGCGCGGCTTGACGACGAACACGTACCCAGCCCCGAACAAGTAGACGAGTGTCAACGCAGCCTGGCCCACGAGCGACGGAACGGTCGGCCAGATTCCCGTTGCTTCCGACAGGAAGATCGGCAAGCGTGGGGCGCTCGTGCGCCGATAGGTGAGCACGTCGGCGGATTGCAAGGTGTTGAGGGCGTTGCCCAAGAACGCCACCGACGTTGCCATGACCAGAGCAACGGCCGTGTTCATGAACTTTCGCACCGGCAGTTTGCGGCCAAGCGCGAACACAATGTGAGCAACGGCGGCCAGGGCAACGAGCGCCAACCCAATCCCTAGCAGTATGTAGCGACCGAGGCCCTCGCCGAACGTCAGCAGTGATTGGTAGAACAGGGCGGTCTCGAAGCCCTCGCGGTACACGGCAGTAAAGCCGACCGCCACCAACGAGGCAGTGGAACCCACGCTGATCGCGCTCCACAACCTGGCGCGAACGAACTCCATCCACCGCTTCTGCTCCAGTCGGGCGATCAGCCAGAACGATACGTAGAACAGCACCGCGACGGCCGCGAGAGCGACCACGGCCTCCAACACTTCCCTACCCACGGGCAGCAAGCGAAAGATCATGGGCATGAGCAGCACCGTGATGACGGTAGCAACCGCTGCGAGGGCGACCCCGGCCAGGATCGGCTTGATGTATTGCGGACTGCGTGCCGCCTCGAGATACCCGACGAGCACCGCCAGCAGCAGCACGACCTCGAAGCCCTCCCTGAACAGAATCAGAAAGGACTGTCCCGTGATGAGTGCTGGCGCGCCAACGCCGGCTTCGGTGAGCTTGCGTTCGGCATCATCGAGCATGCCTCGCAGCACCACGACCTGGTCGCGGATTTCGTCGAGTGGCTTGCCATCAGATATCGCCGTGCGAATTGTGGCGAACTGGTTCTCGACGTCGATGGTCAGATCGTTATCCGCGATACGCAACGGGATCTCGACCTGTTCGAAGTGCGAGAGATAGCCGGAGCGAGCCTCGGCCAGAGCGCGAACACCGTCGCCGGCCTCGATAAGCGCGAGCGTTTCGTCCACCGACGCGCGGGTGCGATCGAGTAGTTCGATGGCATCGTCTCGCGAGCCGCCGGACGACGCGCTGGCCATCGTTGGGGCAACCAGGAAACATGCCAACCCCACGACGACGAGAGCGAGCAAGCGTCGCACGACTCAGCCCGGATACGCCGCGAGATACGTCGCGGCTGCAGCCTGGAAGTCGGCAGCCGAGTCGGCGAGCGCTGTTGCATCGCCGGCCTCGGCCGCTGTCTCGTAGGCGGCCAGTGCATCCTCCATGGCGAGGTAGCTTTCAGGCATGTTCTGCCTGATGGTGCCCTCGTACGTCTCCCATGACTCATGCGCCTGATCCCACGCGGCTGCTGCGTTGTCAGGTGTGGCGAGGGCGGCTGTGAGAATGCCTCCGGTTGTCGCCAGCCCGGCCGTGACCGTGGCGTCGTCGACAATTGGGTGGCCTTCTTCTTCGGCCTCGGCAACTGACTCAGTGGCAGTGGTTGCCGTGTCGTCATCGCCGCAGGACGCTGCGACGAGGCTGAATCCTGCGAGGAGGGCGATACTGGTTCGGAGTGCAGTGGTTCGAGTCACATAACGAACACTATCACTGATTGTTAGGGTTACCTAAGCAAATCAGGCGCACTGCGCAACATCGCCGCATTGGCATACCCAACCATCAACTGACCAGCCCTTCAACCAACCAGCCAGCGACGCGGCCAGTCGACCGCCTTGGTGATGCCAACCCGCGACGAGCCGACCAGCGACGCCGGCGGTGGCACCCCGTCGTCGAACAACGTCGCCGGCAAGCCGTTCATCGTCATGTCGATACCGAGCTGGCGACACAGCTTGCCGGGTCCATTGGTCGAGCGAGGATCGGCACCGTCACATGTCACCGCCCGAATCAATACAGCCTGTCCATCTCCCAGTGGCCCCGTCACGACATTGACGCAGTAATACACGCCGTAAATGAGGTAGACGTACAGATGCCCGGGCGGGCCGAACATCACGTCGTTGCGCTTGGTGCGTCCTCGAAAGCTGTGGCTGGCCGGATCATCTTGCGTATACGCCTCGACCTCGACAATCCGGCAGGTGGATGCGCCGACAACGAACAGCTTGTTGAGCAGGTCGGGCGCAACGTCGGGAGCGTCTCGTCCAAAGAAGTCTGGCTCAAGGCGCTTCACGCGACTGCGGCACGCAGCCGATCAACGTGCGCGGCAAAACGCTCGATCTGTTCGGCGACAGCGGCGGGACCGGCGCCACCGGGTGTGACCCGACGCTTGACCGACACACCCGGTGCCACCAGAGCGGCCGCGTCGGCACCCAGCAGTGGGGCGTGCTCGACCAAGGATCGCAATGATCCCTCACCTGCCAGGGCCCGACGCACGAGGGCACCGACCAATGCGTGCGCCTCACGGAACGGTGTTCCGCGCTGCACCAGCCACTCGGCGAGATCTGTTGCCGCCGTGGACTCCGCATCGGCGGCCGCTTGCATTCGTGCTGGCACCCAACTCACGGTTGCGATCATCCCGGTCACGGCGCCGATGCCCAGCCGGATCTGGTCTGCCGAATCGAACAGCGGCTCCTTGTCTTCCTGATAATCACGGTTGTAGCTCAGCGGGAGCCCCTTCATCGTCGCCAGGAACCCAGTGAGGTTCCCGATCAATCTGCCGGCCTTGCCTCGTGCCAGCTCGGCGATGTCGGGATTCTTCTTCTGAGGCAGCATCGACGAGCCCGTGGCGTAGGCGTCGTCGAGCTGGGCGAAGCCGAACTCCTCCGTCGTCCACAGCACGAACTCTTCCCCTATTCGCGACAAGTTGATGGCGACCATCGTCAGGGCGAAGAGTGCTTCGGCGACGTGATCGCGTGAGCCGACTGCATCGAGCGAATTCTCGAACCGAGCAGCAAACCCGAGTTTGCGGGCAGTGAAGTCGGGGTCGAGCGGTAGCGACGAACCAGCCAAGGCGCCAGCGCCCAATGGTGAAACGTCGACTCGATCAATAGCGCCGAGGATCCGTTCGACGTCGCGACCCAGCGCCCAGCCGTGAGCGAGTAGGTGGTGAGAAAGCAACACCGGTTGGGCGCGCTGCATATGCGTATATCCGGGCAGGTAGATCTCGCCCGCGGCGCGTGCCCGGTCGAGCAGCACCGATTGCAGATCGACGATTCGTTGGGCGATGGTGAAGAGCTCGCCCTTCATCCACCGACGAACCCCCGTTGCCGATTGATCATTTCGACTGCGGCCGGTGTGAAGCTTGGCGCCTGTCGCCCCGGCGAGCTCGGTGACACGGCGTTCGATCGCCGTGTGGATGTCCTCGTCACTGCCCACGAAGACGAAGGCGTCGGTATCCATCTCGTCGGAAACCTGATCGAGAGCAGCAATGATCGAAGCGGCCTCGGCGTCGGAGATGATCTGCGCGTGTGCGAGACCGAGGACATGAGCGACAGACCCGGCAATATCGTCGGGCCACAGCCGCCGATCGAACGACAGACTCTCGGTGAAGGCCATCAGTTCGGCTGCCGGGCCGCCCTCGAACCGGCCGTGCCATAACGCTTTCCCGGTTGGGGCCTGATCGTCGTCGGTCACGAGAGGCCGGCCAACTCGCGCAGGTGTTCGGCCAACGCCTGACCACCGAACGACTCGTCGGCAACGCACATCAACGTGTCGTCGCCGGCGACTGTGCCGATCAATCCGCTCATTCCTGACCGGTCGATGGCTGAGGCGACGACATGGGCGCAACCCGGCGGCGTTCGCAACACCACCAGGTTCGCCGACACTCTGACTTCGGCAACCCACTCCCCCAGCACCCGCCGCAGTTGATCCTCCGGTGCGATACGCGCCGGCTCGTATTCGGGGATCGCATAGACGGTCTCGCCTCCTGGCACTCGAACCTTCACCGCGCCGAGGTCTTCGAGATCGCGCGACACCGTGGCCTGTGTTGCGGCGATTCCCTCATCGGCCAGCAGATCGACGAGTTGTGGCTGATTCGTCACGGCGTGCTTGCCGATCAGCTTTCCGATCACTTGTTGACGTTGCACCTTGCTGGCCATCAGCGCACTCCCATCAGAAAGGCGAGTGCAGCGCGAGCGGCGTGCAGCCGGTTGTGCGACTGGCGGATGACGTGACTATGCGGGCCATCGATCACGTCGGCAGCGACTTCATGGCCACGGTATGCCGGAAGACAGTGATAAAAGCCGGCGCCCGCTTCGGCTGCCGCCATCATGTGCGTGGTCACCGTGTAGCCCTCGAAGGCCAGCGTACGGTCGTCCATCTCCGCCTCCTGCCCCATCGACGTCCATGTGTCGGTGTGCACGGCAACCGCCCCGTCGACGGCTTCGACAGCCCGATGCACCTGCCGCACCCGCCCTTCCCCGAGAAGGTTGAGCCGATCGAGTTCGTGGTCGGGCGCGTGATACCCCACGGGACATCCGAGTGCGACGTTGGCTCCGAGCAACACGGTCGCCTCGGCGAGCGAGCGAGCGACATTGTTGTAGTCACCAACATAGGCCACCGTGCGATCGGCCAGCGGACCGTGAACCTGTTGCATCGTCAGTACGTCGGCCAGTCCCTGTAACGGGTGCGAGTAGTCGCTGAGCATGTTGACGATCGGAACGGCGCTGACCGCCACCATGCGTTGAACCACCCCGTGGTCGAACACTCGCGCGGCCAACATGCCGTGGTAGCCAGCCATCACCTGCGTGACGTCTTCGACCGATTCCCGCACGTCGAACCCCACCTCGTCACCTCGCGTGTACACCGGATGTCCACCGAGTTGCACTACCGCCATCTCCATGGACTGGCGCGTGCGATTCGATGGCTTCTCGAAGATCAGCGCGACTCCGAGCCCGGCCAGCACGGGTCGAAGGTCGGTTCGTTCGGCCAGGTGAAGTACCTGCACGAGTTCTTCGGCCGTGAGGTCCGTGACGTTGAGCAGATGCCTCACTGCAACACCGCGGCAACGATGGCGATTGCCTCGTCGAGTTCGGCTTCGCTGACGGTGAGCGGTGGCGCGAACCGCAATGATGTCGCTGTCACAGCGTTGGTCACCAGTCCGCGTTCGAGTAGCTCGGTATACACGGCCTTGGCGTCGGTACCGTCAGCCAACTCTGCTGCGAGCAGCAGACCTCGACCGCGCACACTTGCAACACCGGGGAGTTCGCGCAACCTTGCGGTGAAGTAGTCGCCGCGCTTGGCGGCCAGCCCTGGCGCATCAATTCGCCGCATCTCATCGATGACGGCGCTGACGACCGCTGTCGCCAAGGCCGTGCCGCTGTAGGTACTGCCGTGGTCTCCTGGCTGGAAGACAGCACCGACTTCGCGCTTGGCCCACGTCGCCCCGACGGGAAACCCATTGCCCATTGCTTTGGCCATCGTGACCACATCGGGAACGACGCCGGAGTGTTGGAAGCCGAACCATTCGCCAGTACGGCCGAACCCCGTTTGAATCTCGTCGAGCATCAGCAGCACGCCGCGCTCGTCACACAGCGTTCGAACGTCGCGCAAGTACTGATCGTCTGCCGGCACGACGCCTCCCTCTCCTTGCACCGGCTCCAGCAACACGGCTGCGACCGTGGTGTCGATCGCCGCCTCGAGCGCGTCGATGTCGTTGTAGGCGACGTGTCGAAATCCGTCGGGCATGGGAAAGAACGGCTCGTGCTTCGCAGGTTGGCCGGTCGCGGCCAACGCAGCAAGCGTGCGTCCATGAAAGCTGCCGAACGCACTGACCACGCCGTGGCGGCCGCGGCCGCCGAACTTGCGAGCCAGCTTCAGTGCCGTCTCGATTGCTTCGGCGCCGCTGTTGCAGAAGAACACCTGGCCCACGGCGCCGGTGGTCTCGGCCAGCAACACGTTGATCTTGATCGCTGCCTCGGCCACTTTGTCGGTCGCGAACAGGTTGCTGACGTGCATCAAGGTGGCGGCCTGTTCAGAGATGACTTCGGTGATGCGCGGGTGCGAATGACCGAGGGCGATCACAGCGAGGCCACCGAGGAAGTCGAGATAACGCTTGCCATTGCTGTCCCACAGTTCGGTGCCGCTGCCACGGACGAACATCACTTGCGGCGCTGCGAAGACCGGCATGAACGGACACACCGTGGGCGCGGCGGAGGTGTCGAACGCGTGTGTACTCATTGGACCATCGTCCCAATCCCCTCGTCGGTGAAAATTTCCAGCAGCAGCACATGGGCGATCCGTCCATCAAGGATGTGAGCACGGCGCACGCCACTGCGCACGGCACGCACGCAGCTCTCGACTTTCGGGATCATCCCCCCGGCAATCGTGCCGTCGGCCATCAAGGCATCGAGCTCGTCGGGGGTGGTTTGGCGGATCAACGACGCCGGGTCGTCGATCGTTCGCCGCAATCCCTCGATATCGGTGAGGTAGACCAGCTTCTCGGCACCCAACGCTTCGGCGATCGCTCCGGCAACAGTGTCGGCATTGATGTTGTAGGCTTGGCCGTCGATGTCGGTGCCGATGGTGGCGACGACCGGGATGAACTCGTCGTCGAGCAGAGCCTTGAGGATGGTCGGATTGATGGACTCGACATCGCCGACGAAGCCGAGATCGGCGTGACGCGCGACTGCACGAATGAGGCCGGCGTCCTCACCGGAAACACCCACTGCCAGGGGCCCGTGCACGTTGATCGCGGCGACGAGTTGAGGGTTGACCTGACCGATCAACACCATGCGAACGATGTCGATGGTCTCGCCGTCGGTCACCCGCAAGCCGTTGCGGAACTCGCTCTGTTTGCCGAGACGACCCATCAACTCGCTGATCTGGGGCCCCCCGCCATGCACCACCACGGGTCGCATCCCCACCTGGCGCATCAGCACGATGTCCTGCGCGAACAGCGCTAGCGCATCGTCGTCGGACGCGCCGGCCAGCGCGTTCCCACCGTATTTGACCACGACAACCTGATCGGCGAACCGGCGGATGTACGGCAGCGCCTCGACAAGTGTCGCAGCCCGATCGGCCGCCCCAGCACTGCTCATGGATAGAGACCGACGGTGGCGAGGCCTGCCGTCTCGGGCAGGCCGACAGCGACGTTTGCTGCTTGCACCGCGCCGCCGGAGGCACCCTTGGCAAGATTGTCGATGGCGCAGATCGCGATGACGGTGTTGGTGCGCTCATCGAAGCGCGCCGTGATGTGGGCAACGTTGCTGCCCATCGTTGCCTTGGTCGACGGCGAGGCCGGACGCACGACGACAAAAGGTTCGCCGTTGTATCGA
>JAYTZE010000710.1:0-1209 GCA_043742385.1 Ilumatobacteraceae bacterium | reverse complement strand
TGCGGTGATCGAAGTCCGCGACGCCACCATCGACGATGCCGACGCAATCGCCACGGCGCACATCGATGGCTGGCGCGTCGGCTACCGGGGTGTGGTGTCTGATGAACGCCTCGACTCCGAGGAGTTCGCCACCTCTCGCCGCGACCGCTGGCGGGCTTGGACCTGGCAGTCGATCGTGGGATCCCGGCTCTTCGTGGTCACGATCCAGGGCAGGGTCATCGGTTTCGGGCATGCCGGGCCCGAACGAGTCGATCCGGTCTGCGATCAGAGCGGCGCCGACGCCGCCGCCGAGATCAGTGATGCAGGTCGCGGCGAGGTGTATGCGTTCTACCTCCACCCGACCGTGTGGGGCAGCGGCGGAGCGGGCGCGCTGATGAGCCGGTGCGAGGAGTTCCTCCGCGACGAGGGTTTCAGCTCGGCCGTCTTGTGGGTATTGCGCGACAACCCGCGTGCGCGGGCTTTCTACGAGAAGGTCGGTTGGCAGTTCACCGGGCAGGAGTCCGCGTTCGATCCATTGGGTTCTCCCGACGAGCCGCTGCCGGAAGTGCAGTACGAGGTCAGGCTGTAACTCAAGTTCAGGGTCAATTCGTTCGATACCTTTATCGTGGAGTTGCTGCCCAATTCGATGTCGTTTCGCGTCGTCTCGACGCTCGACGTCGACGATGAGAGCGAGATACCGGCCGACTTCACCGGCCGCATCCGCAGATCGTTCAACGGGGCAGAGTCATACGTCGCCTGGTTCACCGCGGGCCTGCTTGACAACCCAGGACGCAGCCATCCCGCGTATCGGCGGTACCGCTCCGACGGCCAGGTGAAGTACGAGATGTTCTACGAGCGTGGCCAGCTACAGGATCCGACCGATCGCGATGCCGCGGTGCGTGGGTTCTTCGCCAACGGCTCGCTGCACTACGAGGAGCACTACCGCGATGGCAAGCGCTGCGACGCTGCCAACGGAAACCCGGCCGTGTCGAAATGGCGTGCCGACGGCACCCTGCGACACCAGCTCCGCTACCGCAACGGCAGGCGAGTCACCGGCCGCCACTCCTCCAACAACTAGGACCCAGTGGAGTCCTTCACGCCCGCCCGGGGTGTCGCCAGACACTCCACTGCGGTGGTTTTGGCGGAGGTGGACTCACCAGCTCCCGGTCGGCGTACAAGGTCAGTCGCGCAGGTCGGGCCGACAGTCCACCACGAGCAGCGTGGAAACGT
>JAYTZE010000709.1:0-5393 GCA_043742385.1 Ilumatobacteraceae bacterium | reverse complement strand
AGCGCGTGCCACGGCGGAGCGTCGGCCGCTGAGCAGATTCCATTCGCGCTGCAGCCGGGTGAGGAGGTATCGGTGATTGGGGAGGGATGTCATGTGGCCCAGAGTGCGCTTCGGATCTCATCGCCGGTCTCACAGCACGACTCACCGCACGACTCACCGAGGTGCTGTTCACCGAGATTTCTCGAAATTGAGCTGACGATGTTCCGCCTGCGCACAGTCACCGTGTCTCCCTTGGTTGATGAACGACATTTGGACGCTCGTGTGGGAAGCAGGACCCGACGCCGGTGCGACGGCGGTCTTGAGAGGCGGGTCACACATCGTCGGCCGGGCACGCGGTGCCGCGGTACGGTGCGATGATCAGGCGCTCGAGCCCCACCACCTGCTGATAGAGATCTCGCCGCCGGGCGTCCCAGACAGTGCCCCATACCGCGTCACGGTGCGTCAACTCACTGGACGACTGCCGCTGCGCGTCGACGGAGATGCCATCACCGATTCGGCACTGATCGTGTCAGCGGCGCGGCTGGAGATCGGTCACAGCGTGCTCACCATGTCCCCCGGTGATCTCACTGCCCCAGCTCAGGGGTTCAATCCCGCCAACATCACGACGACCGCTGCTGGAAGCGTGGTCGTGCGTTGCCCGCGGGCAGCAGTCGTGTGGAACCCCGACCCGGTGACGCCGCCAGCCGACCGAGTACTGCGAGACGAGACGAGCGGTGGGGTTGTGCCCGCGCTCCTGGCGCTTGCAGGATCGGGCGTGATCGCCGTGTTGTTGCACCAGCCGATGTTTGTGGTGTTCGGTGCACTGGGCGCCATCGTTGCGTTCGGGACGTGGGGTGGCCAGCGAATCACAATGTTTCGCCGTCGCCGGCGCGACACGTTGACCGCGCAGGATGAGCTGGCGGTGTACGAGCGAGCCGTTGTAGCACAGCGCACCGGGTTCGTCGCCCATCATGCGGCGAACGATTCGACACCGGTCTCGGCACGGCTGGCGATCGAAGGGCGCTCTGCCGAACTGTGGGCTCGGCGGGGAACCCACGTCGACGGCTTTGCCGTTTCGATTGGACTGGGAACGATCGCCTGGACCCCTCGACTCGACGATGGGGCAGGCACGGGAAGGGCAACGGGCAACCTCAGTGCAGTTGCACTCCTGCCCGACCTACCCCTGATCGCCGACATCGGAGCCCAATGCCGATTGGCGGTACGCGGCCATCCCGAACAGGCGCTCGCTGTTACCCGCTCGATCGTCATGCAGCTGGCAGCCAATTGTGGTCCGGCCGATGTGCGTATCGCCGTGGTCACGAGCGAACCGGCGCGTTGGCGGTGGCTCGAGCACCTGCCCCATGCCACGACCGCGGCGGGGATGGTTGCTGTGGTGGCCGAGTCGGATCTGGTCGAAACCGTTGCCGAGTCCGACATCGCTCCGCATCCCCATCTCGTGGTCATCACCGACGAGCCCGAGCTGTTGGCGGCGCGTACCAGCCCGTTGCGCCGCGTGGTCGTTGCCGACCGTTCCGTGGCGTTGATCGTGCTGGTGGGGGCCGACTGCGGGATCCCGCATGTGTGTTCGTCGCTGCTCGATCATTGCGGCCCGGTCAACGCCAGGTGGCATGCCGACGCTGCATTGGCCTCGCTTCCCGTTCAGGCTCGTTGCTTCGGGATCAGTGAGCAGAGTGCGTCGAGACTGGTGAACTCTCTCAGCGGACTGGTCGATCCCGAGGATCCGCTGGGCGGAGCCGGCGGCATCCCACGCGACGTGTCTCTGATGTCATTGCTGGCGTCGCCCGAACCGGCGGCCATTGCTGCCTCGTGGCTCGCCGGTGGAACCGATCCGCCGCCACGCACCGTGATCGGCGTGGCGGGCGATGGGGTGGTCGATATCGATCTGGACCGCGACGGGCCACACGCGCTGATGGCCGGAACCACCGGCGCCGGCAAGAGCGAACTCCTGCGCAGCCTGGTCGTCGGGCTGGCAGTTTCGTCCAGTCCCGATCACCTGACGTTCGTGTTGATCGACTACAAGGGTGGCTCGACGTTCGATGCGTGCGCCGACCTGCCACACGTCGTCGGTATCGTGACCGACCTCGACGACCACCTCGCGAGTCGAGCGCTGCGTTGTCTGCACGCCGAGTTGCGCCGACGCGAACAGTTGCTGCGAGCCGTCGCCGCCGCGGATCTGGCTTCCTATCGAAGACGGGCTCCGAACGAGGTGCTGGCACGACTGGTGGTCGTGATCGACGAGTTCGCCGCGCTGGTCGGCGAGCAACCCGACTTCTTGCACGCCTTGATCGGGATCGCCCAGCGCGGTCGCAGCTTGGGCGTACACCTGATCCTGGCCACGCAACGTCCGAGCGGCGTGATCAGTGACGACATCCGTGCCAACACCAATCTGAGATTGGCGCTGCGGTTGCATGACAGCGCCGACGCCGTTGATGTCGTCGGCGACCGTGCCCCAGCGGCGATACCTCGCGGCCTGCCCGGTCGTGCTGTGATGTGTCTCGGGCCCGATGAGATACTGACGTTTCAGACAGCACGCTGCACTGCGCCGCTCGCCGAGGGAGGTACCGAACTCGATGTGCTCGTTGCCGCAGTTCGCCAGGCGTGCGTGCTGGTGGACGCACGTCCGGCCGTGTCGCCGTGGCTGGCCCCACTTCCCTCTCATCTACCGGTGGACGGGGCAGCCGTCGCGCAAGGGATTGTCGGAATGGTCGACGACCCCGACCGACAGGTTGTTGGACCCTTGCGGTGGAACCGCGCCGACGGTCACCTGCTGCTCGTGGGCGCCGCCGGCAGCGGGGTGACGTCGGCACTGGTGTTGCTCGGTACTGCTGCCGCGACCGATGGAAGCGGATGCCACCTGTATGTCGTCGACGGTCGAGGGGACCAGGCGCTGGCGATGCTCGAGCAATCGCCCCGGTGTGCAGGCGTCGTGCGTCTGCACGAACGCGAGCGGCTGCTGAGGTTGATCAACCGCTTGGCCGACGAGGTCGGTCACCGCGTCGCGCATCCGGCCTCACCGAGGCATCCCATCTTGGTGCTTGTCGATGGACTCGACGCGGTGCGAACCGCGCTCGATGATCTCGAGACGCTCGCCGAGTCGCAGATGCTCGACACCGTCATCGCCTTGGGTGCAGCGCACGACGTGGTGATGGTTTCTTCCTTCGACCGCGCCGCCGCGATTCCGTCAAGCGTGCTCGCCCGATGCGCGCAACGGTGGATCTTTCACCTCACCGATCCGATCGATGCAGCGGGGCTGGGCGTTGCCGCGGCAGATGTGCCCGCGTCGCAACCAGGGCGGATTCATGTGGTGTCGGCCGGTCTCGAAGCTCAGCTGATGTTCGGCACGCTCGCGTTGTCTGCCTGCGTCGACGGCCCGGTACCCGCACCGGTCGAGTGCTTGGCCGCAAAGCTCGACGCTGTTGACCTGCCGGCAGGAAGTCGGCGCGGGGACGATTCTCTCCTCCCGCTCGGGCTGCGCTTTGGAGACGGTCGGGTGTGCAACGTCGATGTTGCTGATGGCGAGCACTTGCTGATCATCGGGCCGCCGCGATCGGGGCGCAGCACCACGCTGAAGCGGATGGTGGTCGCCTGGCGCGACGCATACCCGGATGGCTGGTGGCGCGTGGTCGCGCCGCGACGCAGCGCGCTCGACGACCAACACCGACATCGATCCTTGGCCGAGATCATCGACGATGTTCCGGGCACGGGCAGGACGTTGCTCGCTATTGACGACGCGGAGCTCGTTGACGATATCGGTGGCGCGCTCGCTGCGCTCGCTGTGTCGCGTCGCCCTGGCTTGATGATTGTCGCAACGGGTAAACCCGACTCGCTTCGTCAGAGCTATGGGCACTGGACCGGCGTCGTTCGGCGTAGCCGGCTCGGCATCATCACGACCTCCTCCAACGACCTCGACGGCGACCTGGTCGGGGCCATATTGCCGCGACGCATGCCGATCGCAGCGCGACCCGGTCTGGTGTGGCTGGTCGGCGATGGCGAGGTTGAGCTGGCTCAAGTCGCCATCGATCACACCCCAACCGCACACCACTGACTCGGCGCGTTCACCGGGCTGCTTTCAATTGTGGCCGGACTTTGACAAAATGTAAATCATGGGTGTCGACTTCCAACTCAATGGCGTGGCGGTGACCGTCCGCGACGATCATCCACACCTGCTCGCCGCACTGCGTGAGGAACTCGACGTCACCTCTCCGAAGGACGGCTGCTCACCCTCAGGTCAGTGCGGATGTTGCACGGTGCACGTCGACGGCAAGGCGATTGTCAGCTGCCAGCAGTCGCTGGCCAAGACCGCTGGCAAGACGGTCACGACGTTGGAAGGCGTTGCTGCTGAAGAGCGCACAGCGTTTGCCAATGCCTTTGCGGCGTGCGGCGGACTGCAGTGTGGGTTCTGCATCCCCGGAATTGTCATGCGGGCCAAGGCTCAGATCGACAAGAAGGGCGCCGACCTGCAACCCAGCGATATGGCTCGCCATCTTGGTGCCCACCTGTGCCGCTGCACCGGCTACGTCAAGATCCTCGAGGCAATCGATGCTGTCGCCAAGGGCAAGCAGTTCGAGCCGGCGCTGGCGGCGACGGTTGGTGGGGCCGGCGCGAAGTACGAAGCGGGCGAACTGACCCTGGGTGATCGTGACTACATCGATGACATGCGGGTCACCGGGATGTTGCACGCTTCTTTGCATCTCACCGCCCATACCCGAGCCGACATCGTCTCGTTCGACACCGCGGCCGCCGCGGCCGCCCCCGGTGTCGTCGCGGTGTTCACCGCTGCCGACATCGGCGGCGAACTGCGGGTGG
This sequence comes from Ilumatobacteraceae bacterium, assembly GCA_043742385.1. Lineage (GTDB taxonomy): Bacteria > Actinomycetota > Acidimicrobiia > Acidimicrobiales > Ilumatobacteraceae > JAENVT01. The sequence goes on along the minus strand of JAYTZE010000709.1, from coordinate 587 downwards.
GAATCATCCACAAGGACTGGCCGGTGATGATTCCTATTGGTGGACGCACCAGCTACGCAGGCGATGTGCTGGCCGTCGTCGTCGCCGAAACCCGCCAGCAGGCGCGCGACGCCGCGGGCCTGGTCGAGGTTGGTTATGACGTCTTGACGCCGGTGACCGACCCCGAGGCCGCGCTCGTCGACGATGCACCGATAGCGGTGTGGGGTACCGACACCAACGTGCTGAGCGTCAGCGAGTACTCGCGCGGCGATGTCGACGGCGGTCTCGCGAATGCCGCCCACACTGTGCACGAGGTGTTCCAGACGCAACGCATCGAGCAGGCATTCCTGGAACCGGAGAGCACGCTGGCGGTCCCGTCGTCGATCGACGGTGCGCGCCATCTGCAGGTGTACTCAGGCGGCCAGGGAGTGTGGGACGATCGCGACGACATCGCCCGTATGCTCGGCGTCGGCAATGACCAGGTGACGGTGACGCTGGTGTCAAACGGTGGAGCATTCGGCGGCAAGGAAGACATGAGCAACCAGGCCCATGCATCGCTTGCGGCATGGTTGCTCGATCGGCCCGTGAAGTGCACGCTGTCGCGCGAG
>JAYTZE010000708.1:0-1211 GCA_043742385.1 Ilumatobacteraceae bacterium | reverse complement strand
GTGCTGCCCGCAATGTCGATGGCCAGGTAGTGATGTATGCCGACAAGGTCACCGCGTCGATGCAGAAGGCGATCGACGTCACCCAGCAGCGGCGCCTGCGCCAGATCGCCTACAACCTCGACAACGGCATCGATCCGCAAACCATCCGCAAGGCCGTTGGCGACATCTTGTCGCTGTTGCGGCCCGACGATTCATCACCAGTGCCAGGCAAAGACCGTCGCCGCCAGCGCGAGCGCGACAAGGTGCAACGCGAGCTGAAGACGTTGCCGCAGCAAGAACTCAACCGTCTCATCATGACCCTCGAAGAAGAGATGCACGAGGCCGCTGCCGAGCTGAAGTTCGAGTACGCCGCCCGCCTCCGCGACGAAGTCAACGAGTTGCGACGAGAACTACGCGACGCCGGCTAGCGCCGGCCGCCGCTACCACGCGGAGACAAGTGGGGCTGACAACACGGTCGTCATCGAGTCGGGTGGCAGCGGCAGTGCGAACAGGTAGCCCTGGCCCAAGCGGCAGCCCAGGCGAACCAGGCGATCGCATTGGGTCTGCGTTTCCACACCCTCGGCGATCACTTCCAGGCCGGCGTCGGCGGCCATCGAGATCATCGCCTTCACCACGGCCGGCTCGCGCTCGCCGTCGATCACCTGGCCGGTGAAGCGGCGGTCGAGCTTGACACCGCTGATCGGCAGCGATGTCAGAGTTTCGAGGCTGGCGAATCCAACGCCGAAGTCGTCGAGCACCAATTTCACGCCTGCATCGGCGACTTCGGTCAGCTCCTTCAGAGTCGATGGTGAGAGTTCGAATGATTGCCGCTCGCTGAGCTCGAGCGAGATCAACTCCAGCGGAATGTTGTGCTTGTCGGCGAGGTCGGTGACGGTTTTGCAAAGCCCCGACTCCGGGATCGAGTCGAAGTCGAAGTTGACCGCGAGGCGCAGGTTCGGTGAGACATTGCGGAATGTCGCGAGATGCGTCAGGCCATCGTCGAGCATGCGGTGGAACAGCGAGGCGTTCAAGCCGGCGCGTTCGATGCCGGGCAGGAACTCGTATGGCTCGCGGATGCCGTTGTCGGTTTGCCAGCGGGCCAGGGCCTCGATGGCGACCACGTCCCCCGTGCGCATGTCGACGATGGGCTGGAAGTAGGCGCGGATGTGGCCACGATCGAGCGCGTTGACCAGCTCGGCCGTCGCATCGTCGAACGTCGTGGTGGCGATCGT
>JAYTZE010000707.1:0-2718 GCA_043742385.1 Ilumatobacteraceae bacterium | reverse complement strand
GACGGCTTCGTCAACCAGCTGCCCGACTCTGACCCCGGCGAGACCCAGGAATGGCTCGACTCGCTCGACGCGGTGGTCGATGTGCACGGCAAGACCAGGGCCCGCTTCCTGCTCTCCAAACTGCTCGACCGGGCCCGCGCCACCCAGGTCAGCTTCCCCGCTACCGTCAGCACGCCCTACGTCAACACCATCCCGCGCGAGCAAGAGCCGTGGTTCCCCGGCGACGAGTACATCGAGCGTCGCATCCGCGCCTTCGTGCGGTGGAACGCGGCGGCGATGGTGGTCAGAGCCAACAAGCACGCCGACGGAATCGGCGGGCACCTGTCGACATTTGCCAGCTCGGCCAGCCTCTACGAGATCGGTTTCAACCACTTCTTCCACGGCAAAGACGACGGCCTGCCCGGTGACCACGTGTACTTCCAAGGTCATGCCGCCCCGGGCGTGTATGCCCGAGCATTCATGGAAGGCCGGCTGACCGACGACGACCTCGATCACTTCCGCCGTGAGATCGGGCGCGGCGGTCGCGGGTTGTCGAGCTATCCGCACCCGCGGCTGATGCCCGACTTCTGGGAGTACCCGACGGTCAGCATGGGCCTCGGGCCGCTCAGCGCCTTGTACCAGGCCCGGTTCAACCGGTATCTGCAGAATCGCGAGCTCGACGACACCAGTCAGAGCCGTATCTGGGCGTTTCTCGGCGACGGCGAATGCGACGAGCCCGAGTCCCTCGGCGCGCTCTCGCTGGCCAGCCGCGAGAAGCTCGACAACTTGATCTTCGTCGTCAACTGCAACCTGCAGCGCCTCGATGGTCCGGTGCGCGGCAACGGCAAGGTGATCCAAGAACTCGAGGCCGTGTTCCGCGGTTCGGGTTGGAACGTGATCAAGGTCATCCATGGATCGAAGTGGGATGAACTGTTGGCCAACGATCACGACGGGGTGCTGCTGAACCAGCTCAACAACACCGTCGACGGACAGTTCCAGCGCTACACCGTCGAGAAGGGCGCGTACATCCGCGACGATTTCTTCGGGCCCGACCCGCGTCTTCGCCAGATGGTCGCCCATCTCAGCGATGAAGACCTCGTGCACTTGCCACGCGGCGGTCACGACTATCGCAAGCTGTATGCCGCCTACAAGGCGGCCACCGAAAACCTGGGCACTGGCGCGCCGACGGCCATCTTGTGCAAGACGGTGAAGGGTTGGACGCTGGGTCCCGATATCGAGGGTCGCAACGCCACGCACCAGATCAAGAAGATGACGAAGGATCAGCTGCTGGTCCTGCGCGACCGGTTGCACATGCACGACGAGATTCCCGACTCGGCATTCGATGGCGACCTGCCGCCCTACTTCCGCCCGGCCGAAGACTCGATCGAGTATCAGTACATGATGGAGCGACGCAAGGCGCTGCGCGGGTCGATCCCCAGGCGCACCACGCGGGCCCGCAGGCCGATGCAGCTACCCGACGACGGCGCCTTCGCCGAGCTGCTGACCGGCTCGGGCACTCAGGCCGTCAGCACCACGATGGGCTTCACCCGCCTGTTACGCGGTCTGGCTCGCGACGAAAGTTTCGGGCAGCGCGTCGTGCCGATCATCCCCGACGAGGCCCGCACGTTCGGAATGGATTCGCTGTTCCGAGAGCTGAAGATCTACGCATCACAGGGCCAGAAGTACGAGCCGGTCGATCATGAGATGCTCCTCAGCTACGCCGAGGCGGCCAACGGCCAGATTCTCGAGGAAGGCATCACCGAGGCCGGCGCGACGGCGAGCTTCATCGCCGCCGGCACCGCGTACGCCACTCGCGGCGTGCCGATGGTGCCGTTCTACACGTTCTATTCGATGTTCGGATTCCAGCGCGTCGGCGACCTGATCTGGCAAGCGGCCGATGCCCGCACCCGAGGTTTCATGCTCGGCGCCACAGCAGGACGCACGACCTTGATGGGCGAGGGCTTGCAACATCAAGACGGTCACTCACTGGTGCATGCCTCGACCGTGCCGCCCTGCCAGGCATACGACCCGGCGTTCGCCTACGAGGTCGCCTCGATCGTGCAGGAAGGCCTGCAGCGCATGTACGGCGGCGGCAGCGAAGACCCCGACGTGTTCTATTACATCACCCTCTACAACGAGAACTATCCGATGCCGGCACTGCCAGAGGGTGACCCGGCCGAGGTGCGTGCCGCGATCATGCGCGGGCTGTACAAGTGGGCGCCGGCACCCGAAGGGCCGTCGCGTCGCGCTACCTTGCTGTTCTCGGGTTCAGCGCAGGGCGCTGCGCGCGAGGCTGCTGTCGAACTGGCCGACCACTTCGATGTCGGCGTGGAGCTGTGGTCCGCGACGTCGTACAAGCGGTTGCGCGAGAACGCACTCGAGATCGAGCGGTGGAATCGTCTGCATCCCAGCCACGAACCACGCACGCCCGATGTTGCTCAACTGCTCGCCGATGCGCCCGGCCCGATCGTCGCCGTCACCGACTTCATGAAGATCGTTCCCGAGCAGATCGCTCGCTTCCTGCCCGGGCGTACGTTCCTGCCGCTCGGCACCGACGGCATGGGCCGCAGCGACACTCGCGAGTCGCTGCGCCGGTTCTTCGAGATCGATCTCGGCCATGTGGTGGTCGGCGTGCTCTCCGCACTGCATGCGGCAGGTCAGGCCGACGCCGACCAGGTCGAGGCGGCGATGAGCCACTACGGAATCGATGCCGAGGCGCTCGACCCGTACGTGGTCTAG
>JAYTZE010000706.1:0-2718 GCA_043742385.1 Ilumatobacteraceae bacterium | reverse complement strand
TGCGGGCGCTGCCATCGCCGACCATCTGAAACGTGTGACCGTGCAGGTGGATGGGGTGGAACATCATCGTGTCGTTGACCACACGTAAGCGCAGCCGCTCGCCCTCGCGCACAGTGATCGGCGCACTGTCGGGGAAGCTCCGACCGTCAATCCCGTGGACATATCCCGACGAGTTTGCTGTCAGGTGGATTGTCTCACTCCGGTCGGGTGATTTGGACGGCAAGCGCACAGCCTCCGTCGCGGCGAGATCGCCATAGTCGAGGGTTCGCCCGCTCAGTTCGGCCGGCCTCGATCCAACCGCCGGCATGCTCGTCGAGTCGCTCGTCACCAGGATTGCCTCAGCCGCAGGATCCGTCTTGCCCTCCGGCACGGCGACGATTGGGAACGCGCCTGACAGGGCGGTGACGATCACGTCGTAGCGCTCACCCATCCCCAGCACGACGTTGTCGACCTCGACTGGGGTGACCGGGAACCCATCGGCGTGCGTCACCGTCATCCGGTGCCCGCCGATGGCCACGCGGTAGGCGGTATCCGACCCGGCATTGATCAGTCTCAACCGCACCCGCTGCCCGGGCTTCGCGGTAACCGTGTCGCGCTCGGACGGAGCGCGACCGTTGATGATGTGCAGCGGATAGGTGACATCGCCGGTCAGGCCGTCCATCATCGAACCCATCCCTCCACCCATTTGGCCCATTCCCCCCATAGAGGAGCCGCCGCCACCCATGTGTCCTGAATGCCCACCATCTGTCTGTAGGCCCGCCAGCACCTCTTCTTGGGTTTGGCCATGCCCGTCCAGCCAGTCATCCAACATCAACGTCGTGTCGACGTCGAAGTCGACCGGGTCGCTGGGGTCCTCGACGATCAACGGTGCGTACAACCCCTTGTCCAGCTCGAGCCCCATGTGCGGGTGGAACCAGTAGGTGCCGGCATCGGGAACGGTGAACCGGTAGGTGAACTGCCCGTCCGTGTCGACAGCTGGCTGGGTCAGGTCGTGCACGCCGTCCATGTCGTTGCGCAGCGCGATCCCATGCCAGTGCAACGTGTTCGCCGACGGCAGGTGGTTGATGAATGTCGCTTCCACCAGATCGCCGACGCTGGCCCGTATTCCACCGGTGCCCGGTCGGTCACCAAACGCCCACGTGGCCACGTCGCGACCTCCGATCGTCACCGTGACGGGCGCGGCGGTCACGTTCGTGGACACCGTCGCCGCGCCCGGCCTACGGCGCGGTGCGTCGCGACGCTCGACTGCAGGATCCGTCGGACCCACCGCAGCACCACTGCTGGACGACGGCGTCTTCGCGCCACACGCTGCAAGCAGCAGAACGCCGCCACCCGTCACCAACAGTTCTCGCCGTGACCACACTCTCATTGTCTCGTCCTTCCTGCCCCCGTAGCAGGGCGCGCAACATCGGCTGCCGTAACGATGCCGGAGCGATATGGAGATCCTGTGCAGACCAGATGAAGGATGTCTGCTCTTCCAGGTGAGGGCGCGAGAACCAGGCACGACCGCCTTACCGTTCAGCGGAGAACAACAAGGAGATGCGTCATGAACAATGGAGACTGGCACTACGACGGCATGGGCGGCGGAAACTGGTGGTGGATGTCGATCATGATGTTCGTCGTCTTGGGTGGACTCATGTGGATTGGGATCACACTCGCCCGACAGGGTGCCCATACCCCGCACCCGCAGATACAGGGTGCGCCGACTCCGCCGGCGAGGGCCACACCGCAAGAAATCCTCGCCGAGCGGCTCGCCCGCGGCGAGATCGAACCCGACGACTACCGCCAACGTCTCAACGCGCTCCAGGCGACACCTCGGGAATAGCACACGGACCGAATGCCGAGAGCAGCGCCTCGGTTGCCAGTCGTGACGACGTCGAAATCGTGAGCTGGATTGGGACTTTCGGCACTGCTACGACAGAACGTAGGAGATCAGGATGGAGGCACTGCGAAACCAGGCCTGACGTCAGCTCCCGAGAGCGTGCGAACCGGCCAAACATTGGAAGCGAACACATGTCGACAAAGAGGAGATTTGCATCATGAACAATGGAAACTGGAACGGCATGGACGGGGGAAACTGGTGGTGGATGTCGATCATGATGTTCGTCGTGCTGGGTGGACTCATCTGGCTCGGCGTCACACTCGTCCGCAACGCCAACCGCACCCCGCACCCACAAACGCCGACCGCACCAACGAGCTCAACACCACAAGAACTCCTCGCTGGACGACTCGCCCGTGGAGAGATCGAACCCGACGACTACCGCCAACGTCTCGATGCGCTCCGGGATCCTACGAAGTGAACTGACCCTGTCAGCGTTGCGTCGCGTCGGTGTTCGGCACCCGGCTTGTCGGCCGGCAAAGGAGAACATCAATGCGTGGATCTGGCCACCTCGAGAAGATTCACCACCGGCTGATCGAACCATCGGGCGCGAAATCACGCCACGGATGGCCAGAATCGCGCCCGAGCAGGTTCATCGGGCGCGGAAGTATGCGGCCGATGGCCAGTCTCGCGCCCACACGACCTTCCCGGTCGTCGCGCATGCCGACAGCGCCCTCGGCAGGATTCGAACCTGCGACACACGGTTCCGGAAACCGATGCTCTATCCCCTGAGCTACGAAGGCGGGATGCCAGCGAGGATAGCGACCAACGTCGTCGCCGAGCGCAGGCGCCACCGAAAGCAGCATGTCGAACGAATACGTGCACGAGTACGATCGACC
>JAYTZE010000705.1:0-2719 GCA_043742385.1 Ilumatobacteraceae bacterium | reverse complement strand
GGTAGCCTGCGAACGTGGACGTCGATCGGGTTCTCTTGGCCGAACCACGTGGGTTTTGTGCCGGCGTTGAGATGGCGATCAAGGCATTGGCGTGGATGGTGCGCACGTTCGAACCACCCGTCTACTGCTACCACGAGATCGTCCACAACAAGATCGTCGTCGACCGCTTCGTCGAACAAGGGGTCGTGTTCGTCGACGATATTGCCGACGTTCCACCCGGGTTCCCGATCATGCTCTCCGCACATGGCTCTGCTCCCGAAGTCGTTGCCGCCGCGCGCTCCCGCGGAAGCTACGTGGTCGATTCGGTGTGCCCTCTGGTCACCAAGGTGCACCACGAGGTCAAGGTCCGGGCAAAGAAGGGCTTCCGCATCGTCTACGTCGGTCACGAAGGTCACGAAGAGGCAGTCGGCACGATGGCGGTCGCCCCGCTGTCGATCAGCCGTGTCGAGAGCGTGATCGAGGTCGACGCCCTGCCGCAGTTTGATCAGCCTGTCGCCCTGCTGGCCCAGACCACCTTGTCACATCGCGATTGGTCGGACGTTGCCGACGCCGTCGCTGCCAAGTATCCCGACGCGTGGACGCCCGGTCGCAGCGATCTGTGCTTCGCCACCACCAACCGGCAATCCGCGCTCATGGCGATGGCCTCGAGGTGCGATGCGATCGTGGTGATCGGCTCCGCGAACTCATCCAACACGCGAGCCTTGCAGAAGTTGGCGATCGAGGCCGGATGCCCGAAGGTCTTCCGCGTCAACCAAGCGGACGAGCTACCCACCGATCTGCACGGCACGATTGGTGTCACCGCGGGAGCATCGGCACCCGAGGAACTCGTCGACGAGATCCTTCGATTTCTCAATCCTCGGCATGGTGTCGAAGCAGTCAAGGTCACAGACGAGGACGAGTACTTCCCGCCGCCGCGCAACATTCGCGAGTTGCAAGCCGCCATTGGTGCGGCCGCAGCCACGCTGCTGGGTGGATCAGCGGCCCAGTCGGCGACTCTGAATGATCACGACTTCGCCGCCAGCGATGTGCTCGCGGCCCTTCGCGGCGCATAATCGCCATAGCTTCGTTAATTGCGCGGGACTTGGCTCCATGGAACTTCGCGATCGACCCGGACATCGCCCGGTAGGCCGAGCACACGCTCGCCGAGAATGTTCTTCATCACCTCGGTGGTGCCACCCTCGATGGAATTGGCCCGGCTGCGCAGGAAAGCCTTCTGCATGTATTCGAACGCCATTGCTGTCTCCGGGCGAATCATTCCGTAGCTGCCGTAGAGCATCCCCTCAGCGCCCATGAGGTCGATCACCTTGGCGTAGATGTCTTTGTTGAGATCGGCGTAGGCCATCTTGGCGATCGAACCTTCGGGCCCAGGATCGCCCATCTTGCGATTCTGATTGGCGCGGATGTTGGTGAGGCGCAACACCTCGGCGCGCGACCACAGCTTCGTGACCTCGTTGCGCGAAGCAGCGTCTTTGCGATCCTCCGGTAGCGATGCCCACGTCGAGGTCAACGCCTGGATGGTGCCCGTGCCCTTTGCCGGCATCGTGCCGCCGATCGACACCCGCTCGTTCATCAAGGTGGTCAGCGAGACGCGCCACCCGTCGCCTGGATTGCCCAGCATCTCGGTATTCGGAATGCGGACATCGGTAAAGAACACTTCGTTGAACTCGGCCTCCCCGGTCATCTGCCTGAGCGCAAGGACCTCGACGCCAGGGGCGTGCATATCGACCACGAACGCGGTGAGGCCAGCGTGCTTGACAGCCTCGGCGTCGGTGCGCACGACCAGCAGACCGAAGCGAGACAGGTGGGCCAATGTCGTCCACACTTTCTGACCGTTGACGGTCCATTCCTCGCCGTCGCGCACGCCCTTGGCAGCCAGCCCGGCGAAGTCGGAGCCTGCGCCAGGCTCGCTGAACAGCTGACACCAGATCTCTTCTCCGGTGAACAGTGGGCGTAGGTAGCGCCGCTTCTGCTCCTCGCTCCCCCAGGCCACTACGGTCGGTCCGCACATGCCGTGGCCGATCGGGTTGCGATAGTACGCATTCGGTGCGCCAGCAGCGACGAGGCGTTCGTTGACAACCTTCTGCAGTTTCGGGTTGACACCGAGGCCACCGTGATCGACCGGGAAGTGCACCCACGCCAATCCCTTGTCGAACTGAGCTCCCAAGAAGGTGGTGGAGTCGTGGGTCTTTGGATCGCATTCCTCGAGCAGTTGCATGGCGAGGTCATCGACAAGCTGCTCTGCCTCTTGGGCGTGTACTTCCGTGGCCGTCATGGCCATCCACAATACTGGTGCAGTCACAACTACCGTAGAGCCGGTCGACTACTCGTCGATTGCCTCGCCGTCGTCAGGGGCATCGAATCCGGCAGCAGCTAAGCGTTCGAGGAACTCGTCTCGAATGCTGCGGCCGGGCTCGCGGGCCTTTTCGCCGGTGATTCGCCAGCCGAGTCTGCTGCTGTAGAGCAGCGGAGGCTCCTTCAATCGACCGGCGCCCACGTCGACAACCCGTGCAAAGAACAGGTGGTGATCGACCATCGGCTTGACTTCGAACGTGACGCAGCGCAGCCAGGCGATGCAGTTGCGCACCACCGGGAGCTGCGTGCCCGGGACCGTGTCGAGATACTCGTCGGCGATATAGCGGAACTTGCGGCCGGGGTACGAGAAGTATTGGCCGACATCCACTTGATCGCCGGCGAGGATACTGACGGCGAACTCGCCGCT
>JAYTZE010000704.1:0-1217 GCA_043742385.1 Ilumatobacteraceae bacterium | reverse complement strand
GGGCGACATCTATCGCTCGCTGCCGACGCCCGAGTCGTTCATCATCTGGTACGGCTGGGCGCCGTCGCGTCCGCTACAAGACATGGCGTTCTCGATGGAGGGCAATGTCTACATCGCGGCGTACACGATCTGGGCGGACGAAGACGACGACGCAGCGATGCAGGACTGGGTCACGTCGAGGTTCAGGGCCCTCGAAAGCGTGAGCAAGGGTTCGTACGTTGGCGACGCCGACCTCACCCGGCGCTCGTCGAAGTTCATGGCCGACGCCAACTTCGCCAAGCTGCAACAGATGCGAGAGGTCTACGACCCCGAGGGCCGGTTCTTCGACTTCTACCAGCGCTCCGGATGGTCAGCGAACGACTTCGAGCCGCGCTGACCCGCACGGGTGCGTGCATCTGTGTTGCGGCGGCCGGGTCGCGTGGGGTGCCCGGCACGGTTCTTGTTGCGATCGAAGAGATCAGCGAGGGCGATGGAGGTGATGACGTTTCCGATGTTCATACCCACACGACCCAGTCACCGCTCGTTGGATACAAGAGTTCTCGATTCATGAGATGACACCGGTGACATCGACGATGAGGTCGACGCCGGGCGCCACAGCCGTTGACTGCGGTGATGTTGAAAATCTGACTGGCGATGGGCGCATCACGGGCTTCCTGGTGTGGCGCGCTACGTCGTCACCGTCGGCGAGGCATCGTCGATCGATGCCGCGATCCGGCGTCTTGGAGAGATGCGGGTCGCTGCGCTCGACGCCGACCAGCGCACGCTACGTCGCGTGCTGAGGCGGTTCTTCCGGCATTTGAACCCGTTCAGCTTGATCAAGCTGGACGGCTGAGGGCTTTGGCCGAATGATTGAACATCTGCGCGCAGGGCCGAATCGCCGTGCGCTCGCCGGAATCACCGAGCTGCTCGGCGAGCTGGCCGCCGTCAACGTACTCGGCGTACCCGGCGCAGGTCTCGAGTCGGTCAGCCGCTGCGAACGCGTCAGCAGCCGCACGTCGCTTTGGCATGCCATCTTGTTCGTCGCCTCATGGTTTGCCGGTGCCCGCCTGCTCGGTGCCTTCCTCGAGGCGCTTTACGCCATCCCCTCGGCGCCGTCACCGTTGCGGTGGTCGTAGTTGTCTTGATCCGCTACAGCCGGACCGTCGAGCGGGTTGCCGCCTCACTCCCGTGAGCGATCGTGTTCAGCAGGTGGTTGGCTCGGTATTGGCCGGGGGGTC
>JAYTZE010000703.1:0-2728 GCA_043742385.1 Ilumatobacteraceae bacterium | reverse complement strand
ATTGGAAGAAGTTGAGCACCACCCAACTGCCCTTGCGCCGGCTGAGGTCGAAGGTTTGGCCGTCGAGTGTCGTGCTGACGACAACGGGCGCCGGCTTGCCGTACAGAAATGACGACGTGACGTCGGGCTTGTCCGCGTCGCCACTGGCCAGTACGACGAACAATGCGGCGGCGACCGCAGCGACGGCCAGCGAGATGAACGGCGCTATCCGCCGGCCGCTGCGCTTGTCGGCGACGAGTGGCTCAGACACCGGCCGGCTCGAGATCGATCGGGGCCGACACCGGGTCGGTGGGCACGCGGCGACGCCGGCCGGGGAACCCCGCAAGCACCGTGCCGACCGCCATCATCATCCCGCCGATCCACAACCACACGACCAGAGGCTTGATGAAGATCTTGACAGGCGCCTCGGTGCCATCGAAGCGCACGCTCGGCTCCAGCGTGAGGTACAAGTCGTTGAGCAAGCTGTTGCGCACGCTGGGCGTGGGGATCTTGGTGCCGAAGTTGGTGAACGTGGTGATGGCCGGTGCGTACGCTTTTCCACCATCAATACGGATCAACGCCTTGACCCCCGTCGAGCGAGCATCGGTGAACTGCTGCAGCTCGACGAGTTCGAACGTGTGCCCGCCGAACGACACCGGTACCCCCGGTTGCAGCGTGAATTCGGCAACCCTCGTGTAGCTGTTCGAAGCGGCCAGGGCGACCGCGATGATGATAACCCCGAGGTGCACGATCATGCCGCCGTTGGCCCTGCCGACAAGGCCGTGCCAGCCCTGTCGACGCAACGCGAGCAACAGTTGCCGCGAAGCGGCGCCGGCGGCGAAGCCGCCGAGGAAGAAAGCCAGCAGCGGCGCCAATCCGTCGGCGCCGACCAGCACGCTGATCGCCAGTGCGCCGGCACCGCACCACGCCGGCCAGAACAAACGGTCGCGCAGCAACTCCGTGCTGGCTTTGCGCCACGGCAGCACGGGAGCCACGGCCATGAGGAACAGCAACGTGATCCCGATCGGCATCGACAATCGGTCGAAGAATGGTGGCCCGACCGCGATCTGACGATCCTGCAGGGCCTCGACGATCAGCGGGAAAATCGTACCGAGCAGGACGATAAAGGCGAACACGGTGAAGATCACGTTGTTGGCCAGGAAGGCACCCTCACGCGACACGGGCGAGTCGATCGCGCCGGGCGACCGCAAACGGTCACCGCGCCACCCGATCAACGTCAGCGAGACGGCAACGACGACACCGAAGAACCCCAGCAGGTACGGCCCAATCGTGCCATTGCTGAATGCGTGCACGCTCTGCAACACGCCGCTGCGTGTGATGAACGTGCCGAGAATCGTCAGCGAGAACGTGGCCACCAGCAGGCTGATGTTCCAGACGCGCAGCATGCCGCGGCGCTCCTGTACCAGCACCGAATGCAGGTATGCCGTGCCGGTCAGCCAAGGAAGGAAGCTGGCATTCTCAACCGGATCCCAACCCCACACGCCGCCCCAACCGAGCACCTCGTAGCTCCACCATCCGCCCAGCAAGATGCCGACAGTCAGGAATCCCCACGCGTACAGCGCCCAGCGACGCGTGGCCATCAGCCAACCCTCACCCACCCTGCCGGTGATCAGCGCGGCGATCGCGAAGGCGAACGGGACCGTGAATCCCACGAAACCGAGATACAGAATCGGCGGGTGGAACAACACGAGGATGTGGTTCTGCAGCAGCGGGTTGGGGCCGAGGCAGCAGCGGTTGAAGTTGGGAACCGGACCACTCTTGAACGCGTCGATCGGGCCGAACGACAACAGGAAGAAGAACGCCGTGACCACGAACATCACGACCAGCGCCCAGGCCACCAGCGGGTCGTCGAGGCGGCGGCGGTTGCGGCGCATGATCACCGCGGTATAGATCGCCAGGATCAACAGCCACAGCAGAATGCTGCCTTCCAACGCGCTCCATAACGCGGTGACGTTGTACAGCACGGGGGTGTCGCGCGAACCGACCTGTTGGATGTAGGCAAGGGAGAAGTCGCGGGTGATGAGCGCCCGTTCCATAACGACAACAGCGATGACAGCGCCACCCAGTGCCAGCCAGGCGTAGTTGGCGATCGAGCGCAGCAAACGCTTGTCGCCAATGGCCGTCGCAATGGCCAGGCCCAATGCCCCGAACACGCTGGCCGCCAAACCGACGATCAGAGCGGCGTGGCCGACGAGGCCGTTCAGGCTTGCAGCTGCGAACATGCCGCTGATCTCGCCTCGTCGAGACGATCCGGGTTATCCGCGGCGTACTCGTTGCTGTGCTTCACCTCGAGCTTGTCACCTTGGAACGTGCCAGCCGCGTCGACGACGCCGTGGACGACCACCGGGATGCACTCCTGGAACAACCCGCCAGGGTCTCCTTCGTAGCGGACGTTCATCTCCACATCCTTGAACGTGATCATGAAGGTCGTGACCGAGCCGACCTGCTCAACGGATCCCTCCTCCACCGTGCCTTGAATACGCAACCGGCGACCGGTCTCGCAACCACTCTTTTGGCCCACCTCGTCGACGTTGCAGTAGAAGTCGATGGCCGAGGTGAGGAATTTGGTCACGACGACCCCACCGGCCAGCAGCACCACGACGAGGAGCACGATGGCACGCCGGTTTCGGTGCCGGGGTGCGGACCCCGTTGCAGTGGTGGTGGTGTGACGAGGACTCAGGTCCACGGGCGGTCCTCTGGTGGCAGGCGCTGAGCAAGCGCCCTTGCC
>JAYTZE010000702.1:0-2728 GCA_043742385.1 Ilumatobacteraceae bacterium | reverse complement strand
CCCACGACTATCAGGCGTGGAGCGACCGATTGCTCGACGAGGGTGTCGCCTTCGTCACGCCGACGTCGTGGAACGCGGAGATGGTGCTGCGACTCTGCATCATCAATCCGCTGACGTCGATCGACGACATCCGCATCATCGTCGACTCGCTGGCCTGAGCCGTGCCCGACCTGGTGATCCGCGGGGCGCGGTTGCTGGTCACGATGGATGGCGATCGCCGCGAGCTTGCCGGTGGATGGGTGGCGATCGACGCAGGGTTGATCAGTGCGGTCGGCACGTCGGCTGACCCGGAGCCTGCCGCTGCCGAGACGATCGATGCCGGCGAATGCCTGGTCACCCCGGGCCTGGTCAACACCCACCACCACATGTTCCAGAACCTCACGCGCGCCTATCCGCCGATGACGGACAAGCCGCTGTTCGGCTGGCTGCAATCGCTGTATCCGCTGTGGCGGGCGATCGACACCGAAGCGGTGTATGCAAGTGCGTTCGTCGGTCTCGCCGAGCTTGCCCTCAGCGGCTGCACGACGTCGAGTGATCACCTGTATCTGCATCCGCGCAACGCCGGCGACCTGTTGTCGGCCGAGATCGCTGCAGCCGTCGAAATCGGAATGCGGTTCCACCCGACGCGCGGTTCGATGTCGTTGAGCGAGAAGGACGGCGGCCTGCCCCCCGACGATGTCGTCGCCGAGGACGACGAGATCCTGGCCGCGTGCGAACAGGCTGTCGTCCGTCATCACGATCGTTCGCACGGGGCCATGGTGCGCATCGCCTTGGCGCCGTGCAGTCCGTTCACCGTCACCGAGTCCTTGATGGTGCGCACCGCGGAACTTGCCGAGCGCCTCGATGTTCGCCTGCACACCCACTTCGCCGAGAACGCCGAGGACGATGCGTTCTCGCAGAGCCAGTTCGGTTGCCGCCCGATGGAGTATCTCGAGCGCACCGGCTGGTGCCACGACCGCACCTGGGTGGCCCATTGCGTGATGCCCGACGACCATGAGATCGCCCGGCTCGGCGAAGCGGGTGTCGGTGTGGCGCACTGTCCGAGCAGCAACCTGATCCTGTCGTCTGGGATCGCACCGGTGGTGCGACTGCGGGCGGCAGGCGTGCCGGTGGGGCTGGGCGTGGACGGGTCGTCGTCGGCCGACAGCGCCTCACTGTGGCTCGAAGCGCGCCAAGCGATGTTGCTGGCCAAGTTGCGCGATGGTGCCCACGCCGGCACGGCGCGCATGGCGTTGGAGTGCGCCACGCTGGGCGGGGCCGCGTGCCTCGGTCGAACGGGTGAGATCGGCGTCATCGAACCCGGCGCGGTCGCCGACATCGCCGTCTGGAGCCTGACCGGGCCGGCATTCGCTGGCGCGCTGGCCGACCCGATCGAGGCCTGGCTGCGCTGCGGTCCGGTCTCGGCCTGGCACACGATCGTCAACGGCCGCTTCGTCGTCCGTCAGGGCAGACTCGTGCACAGCGACATCGACCACGTGCTACGCACCCACGCCCAGCACGCGGCACGAATTCAGCGTCTCGTCGACTGATGCCACTCGTGTTGCAGGCGTTCCTGGTCGCCTTTGGTGTCGTCTTGCTGGCAGAGCTACCCGACAAGACGATGTTCGCCACGATCATCCTGTCGACCCGGTACCGCCGACCGATGGCCGTCGTGATCGGTGTGAGCCTGGCGATGGTGGTTCATTCGGTGCTCGCCGCCGCCGTCGGCGAGGCGCTGCGACGCCTGCCGCGCACACCGACACAACTCGGTGTTGCGGCGGTGTTCGTCGTCGGCGGTGTGCTGCTGCTGCGCGGCGATCACGACGACAGCGACATTCGCGCCGCGCCGGTGCACAGCGCCTGGGGTGTGATCGGCCGCTCGGCGTTGATCATCGGCGTCGCCGAGTTCGGTGATTTCACGCAGCTGGCCACGATCGGGATCGTTGCCGATCGCGGCTACGCGGTGGCGGTCGCGGCCGGTTCGATCGTTGCCCACATCCTGGTCGCGATCTTGGCCGTTCTCGCTGGCAAGTGGCTCGAACGGCGGCTTCCGGTGCGCACCGTACAGCGTGCTGCCGGAGGGCTGTTCGTGGTGTTCGGCGTGCTCACGGCGGTGTCGGCCCTGCGCAGTTGACGTCGTTTTGGCGGGTTGATCGGCCAGAATGGTGCCATGCGGATTACTCGTCGAACCTTGCTGCGCGCCGGCGCGTCGACTGGGTTGCTCGCGGCGATCGCAGCATGCACCGAAGGTGGCGTGCGCTCGTCGGCCTCTGACAAGGGCGAAACCCCTGCCGCTCCTGAGACGCCGGAGGGTGTCGGCCTGCTGCCGGCCCCCGAGGTCATCCGCACCAAGTTCGCCATGGTCGGCGACTCGATCACCAAGGCCTCGTCCCCGTCGCTGACGTCGGTTCTCGAGACGAAGGGATTCACCGAGATCACGATCGAGGCCGAGGTCAGCAGGCGCATCGCCGTCGGCGACGGCAAGGGCCAACCGCTGTCGGGGGTGAAGACGCTGTTCACGATGATTGCCGAAGGTGTCAGGCCCGATGTGTGGGCGATTGCCATGGGCACCAACGATGTGGGCAAGTACGACGACGCCCAGGCCTACGCCGGGCTGATCGATCAGATGATGTCGATGCCCGAGGCCACGGTGCCGATCGTGTGGGTCGACGTGTACAACCCCAATCAACTCGCCGGCACCAAGTTGTTCAACCAGGTGCTGCGCGAACGCGCTGCCGCACGCGGCAAT
>JAYTZE010000701.1:0-5423 GCA_043742385.1 Ilumatobacteraceae bacterium | reverse complement strand
CTTGATCGACAAGCTCGCTTCCGATGGCCTCCGCACCGGCCATGCCCTCCGGGTTGTACCGGTACGCCGTCACTGCGAGCTTGAGGTGGTACTCGACCGCCAACGCACCGATTTCGTCCATCTCACGAAGACCCAGCTGCGCCATCGGAAGCAGCGTGGTCCCGTACGGAATGATGGACTGCAGCTTCTCTTTCGGAGCATCCGCGGCGATGCACAGGAATCCGCGCAACCCGGCCCGGGCCCCGTACGCAGACATCGCAGCGCCAGCGTTGCCGGACGACGTTCCGACCCAGCCCCTCGTACCACGCTGCACTGCGTCCCGGATCGTCTGCAGGGCGATCCGGTCCTTGTAGGAGCCAGTGGGGTTGAGCCACTCGGCCTTCACCGACAGTCCGGGAAGTCCGAATTTCCGCGAAAGTGAGCGCAGTTCGATGACCGGCGTTGCTCCTTCCCCGAGGGAAAGTTGATCGGAGGCCATCATGTCTCACCGCTACTCGAGGCCAGGATGCACGCCGTGTCACCAGCCGATACCCGGGCGTCCCGTCGGAGCAGCATGACGAACCCCGCGTGTGGTGCCACGATCGGCGCCAAGGGCGCGCCTTCGACATCGATGATCGTCGCGATCACGTCACCACAGCTGACGAGGTCCCCCACCCGGCAGTCGAGCACCAAGTAGCCGGTTGCGGGAGCGGCGATCCCAGCGTCGGTATTGCCGTCGCCGAGCACATGGACGGGGGTGTTCGAGGGGGATGGGGACTCAATAAGCATCCCGAGACCATGGAGCACTCGACGAACCCCGTCCAGGTATCCCTGGAGGTCGCTGGCACGAATGGAGCGCCCCCCACGGCCCTCCACATAGATCGCGGGTATGCCGAGATCGTATGCCACACTCAACGACCGTCCCGGGGCGGGCGGGCCTTCATGGTTCCAGGTGAACTTCGCGGCGAACGCATCGGCGCACCACCGAGACTCGGCGCCTCGTCGGTCATCGCCGCCGTGATAACCGCAGAGAAAGGGCATCTCGAAGTTCGCACCCGCAGAGTGCAGGTCAACCAAGACGTCGGCGCCCCGGATCAGTTGTTCGGTGAGTACGTGGGCCACCTGTTCGGTCGGACCACCATCAGGCCGACCGGGGAACACGCGGGCCAGGTTCGCTCCGTCGACCGGGCTCTCTCGGGTTCGTGCCGTCCACGCATCTGGATGTGCAGGCGCCGCAACGAGCACCTCTCCGCTGACCAGGTCAGTGCGGAGCATCCGTTCGAGCGCCGCGGCCGCGATGACCCCTTCGTACTCGTCGCCGTGAACTCCACCGAGAATGGCAACCCTGGGCCCTGGCGCCGGACCGAACACCGTGTGCACGGTGGGCAACGTCGCGGACATGTGACCCTACGACGCAGCGACAACACGCGACCGGTGGGCGCCGAGCCCGGCGATGCCGAGATGCATGCAGTCACCGGGCGCGAGGAATCGGGGCGGTCGGAGTCCGAGTCCGACACCGGCGGGCGTACCCGTGTTGATGATGTCACCCGGTTCCAGGACCATGAACTGGCTGAGGTACCAGATCAAGTAGTCGACCGGAAAGATCATGTCGGACGTGTTTGCGCTCTGAAGCCTTTCATCGTTCACCTCGAGGTACATCTCGAGTTGCTGCGGATCGGCGACCTCGTCCGCAGTCGCGATCCAAGGTCCGAGCGGGTTGAACGTCGCACATGACTTGCCCTTGTCCCATTGACCTCCGCGCTCCAGCTGGAATTCGCGCTCCGAGACGTCATTGGCGACGGCGTAACCGGCGATGCATCGAGCTGCGTCGGCGGGACTGTCCAGATAGGAGGTGGTCGAGTTGATCACCACCGCCAGCTCGACTTCCCAATCGGTCTTTCGTGAGTTCCGTGGGATGACCACGTCGTCGTTCGGGCCGACGATGGTGTTCGGAGCCTTCATGAAGACGACCGGCTCGCTCGGGATCTCCATCCCAGACTCGGCTGCGTGCTGTCGGTAGTTCAGCCCGATGCAGACGATCTTTCCGGGACGCCGAAGCGGAGCAGCGATGCGAAGGCCGGTCGTGTCCAACCGAGGAAGTGCACCGCTGTCCACGGCCTGGCGCAGCCGGTGGAGTCCGTCAGTTGCGAAGAACGCCTCGTCGTAGTCTGACGCGACCGCGCGCACGTCGAACACATTCGCAGGGTCTTCGGTGATGACCCCGGGAATCTCGTGACCGGGTACCCCGATTCGTATGAGTTTCATGGCTGTTTACTAGACCTCGCGCCCTGTCAGCGATCGGCGATCGGGCCGGCCGATCCGCGCAGACGCATCACCGGCCATCGACATTGGCCCGTCCTCAGAGGAAGGGTCGGCGTTCAGGAAGGCGGAGCGGAGCAGGTTGACCGTGCTCGTCAAGTGGCCGCGCATCGCATCGGCAGCGGCGTTGTGGTCGCCGGCCGCAAGGAAATCGATGATCTGACGGTGCTCCGCGTCGGCGGCATCGTGCCTGAACTTGACGGACATGTGCTGGTACCGCGCGGCATGCGACCACAGTTGCTCGATGATCTTGAGTCGGCGCGGGGAGTTGCTCCGACGGTAGATGAGGAAGTGCAGGTCGCTGTTCAAGGCGACGACCTTGGGCACCTCGTTGCGCTGATTGGCGATGCCGATCCGATCGACGATCTCGCGGAGCAACTCGATGTCGCGCTCTTCGCAGGGACGGGCCCGACGAACAGCTTGACCCTCCAGCTCGATGCGAAGCTCGTACAGATCCTCTAGATCGGAGATCGACAGTGTGGTGACCCAGGCACCACGGTTGTGGCGGAAGATGACGAATCCTTCGGACTCAAGGATCCTCAGCGATTCGCGGACCGGAATGAAGCTGGTTCCGCAACGTTCGGCGATCGTCTTCGGGAGGAGTTTGGTGTTGTGCCGGTACTCGCCACTGATGATGCCTTGGCGGAGATGCTGGACCACCCGGTCGACCGAGCTGTCTCCATGTCGACCAGCGGTGCCGGGCGCGCCGCCAGCTGCCGATTTCCGGGTTCTCACCACAACCGAATCATATACTATCTAATTGGAGGCCCGCATTGAAATCCAATGCTGTATCAGACTGCCAGCAGACCGTCATGGTACTGCACCTCGGCGCCGGCCGGCGCTCGTCCCACGAATACACCGCCGCGCCGTCAGGTAGAGCCGGCCGTCGCAGGCGCAGCGTCGTCCAAAGTGGGATTGGGCCGCAGTGCACGTGATCCGTGTCGGGCTTCTGTTGGTTGAAGTGAACGAGTGCCGTGGCGGTGAGATCGCTCAAGTTCGCTATCGCGATCACGACATCCTCGCATCGTACGACTGGACCTCCCCCGTCGGTGTGTCACAGAGCGTGACCTACGGAGACGCGAAGCTGGATTGGCTATCCGAATACCGCGGAGGTTGGCAGCTGCTCGTGCCCAATGCGGGTGCGGCGTGCGAGGTCGACGGCGTTCCTTTGCCGTTCCACGGCGAGTGGTCCCGTACTCGCGTCACGGTGACCGAACGAGCCACCGACCGTGTCGTGATGACGGCTGGCACCCGGCTGCCTCTCACGGTCGAGCGCGAGGTGCGCGTCGAAGCTCGACCTGCCCGTGTGCTGGTGCGCACCACCGTCGACAACGTTTCCGGCGAACCCGTGTCGTTTGTGTGGGGCGAACACCCCGCGTTCGCGGTCGGACAGGGCGACCGGATCGACTTCCCGCCGGCCGAGATCTTCGATGCCGACGGTGTCGGCGTCGGCTGTTGGCCCTCGTTGTCCCATGGGCGACATCTCGGTCAGGTTGACACCGCTGACCCGTCCGAGTCGGTGCACTTCCTCGTCGGCTTCTCGGCGGGGTGGGCGGCGATCCGTCGCCAGTATCTCGGCGTTGCGCTGGCATGGAACGTCGCGGATTTCCCGTACGCGTGGTTGTGGCACGAGATCGCCAGTCCTGGGTTCCCGTTCTACGGGCGGACGTCCCTTGTTGCGATCGAACCGGCATCGAGTTGGCCCGGAACCGGGCTGAGGGGTGCGATCGAGCGTGGTCAAGCGATCGTTCTCCAGCCCAACGAACGACGTTCCACCACCGTCGCCTTGATTCCGTTCACACCCGACGGACGTGCTCTGTCGGGCGCTTCGATCTCCGGCCGACTGGAGTTCTCCCCGTCATGATCCGGAGGTCGTTCGACGCGAGCAACAAGGGGATCCCCTTCACCCGCCGTGCTGCCAGCGGTTGGAACGTCTTCGGCGACGACACCACCCTGCCTGCCGCGGTGATCCTCGGCGCTGTCCTCGAGAGGAACAGCGCCGCGATGGCTGACTACTGCCAACGCAACGGAGTCTCTCTCGCGCCGCACGGGAAGACGACCATGTCCCCCGAGTTGTTCGAACTCCAGATGCGTGATGGGGCCTGGGCGATCACGGCGGCCAACGTGCACCAGGCCCGGGTCATCAGGGAGAGCGGGCTGCCACGGGTCCTGATCGCCAACGAGGTCACGGCTCCCGGGGACGTCGCCTGGTTGGCACGGCAGGTCGAGTCGGGCTTCGACGTTCTCTGCTACGTCGACTCGCTGGCCGGGGTGCGACTGTTGCAAGAGGGGATGACCACCCATGCTCGGGGCGGGCGTCTGGGGGTCCTTGTCGAACTGGGTGTAGTCGGCGGGCGCACCGGGGCGCGATCCGTCGAGGAGGCGCTGCAGGTCGCACGCTCAGTCGCCGACAGCCCGTCACTCCGCATCGCCGGCGTCTCCGGGTTCGAGGGCATCATCGTCGCGACCGACGAGGCGACCGCCGAGGAACGCGTCGACGCGTTCCTGAACCGGTTGGTGCATCTCGCGGAGGCGATCAACGACGAACGACTGGCGGACGACGCCGAGGAGTTCATCGTGAGTGCCGGCGGCAGCGTCTTCTTCGACCGGGTCGTGGCAACATTGGCGCAGGTCCGTTCGTCCTTGCCGGTCCGGGTGGTCGTGAGAAGCGGGTGCTACCTGAGCCACGACGACGGTGTCATCGACGCCCTGTCGCCGCTCGGGGCGCATCCACGAGTCGTGGGTGATGTCTTTCATGCGGCGCTCGAAGTGTGGTCGCCCGTGCTCTCCCGCCCTGAGTCCACCCGGTTGATCCTCGGCGCCGGAAAGCGTGACCTCTCCACCGACAACAGCTTCCCGGTCGCGAAGAAGTGGGTGCAGCGCGGCACGCGCGTGGTGCGGGACCTCGACGCTCGACCACGTGCGATCAAGGTCGATGATCAGCATGCTTACGTGGACGTCGATCCCTCGTGCGACATCGCGGTAGGTGATTACGTAGGTCTCGGCATCTCCCATCCGTGCACGACGTTCGACAAGTGGAGGGTCTTGCTCGTCGTCGATGAGGCGTACGACGTCGTCGACGTCGTCACCACCCGCTTCTGAGCGTCGACCTCAGTCGGTCGGCT
>JAYTZE010000700.1:0-1221 GCA_043742385.1 Ilumatobacteraceae bacterium | reverse complement strand
AGGCGAACGGTGCCTGACTGTCGCCTCCACGGCAGCGATAGCGGTTAGCGGTAGATGGGCGAGTCGGCGGAGTGCTCTCCTCAGGGATGGGGATCCGCGGTGGACAGGTCCCAGAACGCATCCGTGAGCCCGAGATCGTGCAGGATCGCCTGATTCTGCTCACGGGTGCGCGGCCGCCAGTTCGGGTCGATCCGGTTGCCCCACCAGGCGTGCGCCAGCTCACACAGTCTCGTGACGGGGATCGTCGCGCCGGGGTCTCTCGAGCCGAGCCAGCGATCGATGTGCTCCTCCGACCGGAAGAGGTTCATCGTGCCTCAAGTGAAGACGATGTCGTCCCACCATCGAGCAGCTGGGACCACGCAATGGAACAACAAGCCTCCATCGTCCGGCCGCTCATCGCGCACGTCCACCGTGAGCGGCTCACCGCAGTCGGCGCACGACGCTTCGATGCGACCATCGACATGCAACGCAGCGCAGACACCGAACGCATCCCACGCACAGTTCGCATACCACCAACGGTCGTCCGCGAACACCCGATAGGCGGTCGGAACCGCCGAGAACGGGTTGGCCATCCGGATCTCGCGAGTGTGCGACTGCAACACCAATGCATGCTCATCGTGCAGCCGCTGCCAACCGGACCACACGTCGTTAGGGGTCGCGCCGGTGACAGCAGCGATGTCGTGGACTGTCGGCGCATGACCCAGCTCGACGAACTGCCGGTACGTCAGGTTACGGAGCGCAACATCGTCGTCGTCCATCACCGAACGGTACCGCGTGGCCGATGACTCAGCGTCCGATGCATGGGCGATGCATCGGACGGAGCACAGCAACGCCGTCGGGAGTGGGGACCTCGGCGACAGCCACGAAACCGAGCCGTTCGTAGAACGAGATGTTCCGAGGATTGGTGGACACGAGGCCACACGGAAGACCGTCCGCGTCGCATCGTTCGATCAACGGCGCCACCGCCATCGCACCGAGCCCCCGGCCGTGGCCGGCCGCATCACCGGCGAGGTCGATGTAGGTGTGGCCTCGCTCGAATGCGAGCTCGGCGATGAACGTCATCCAGTCGCGTGCGAACGCCACATAACCGTCGTCGCTCGGGGCAATCCACCGGAAGTACGGGTCGTGCGCGAACGCCTCGACCCAGACACCGACGACGGTGTCGAGATCGACGCGGAGCGCGTGGCGAAGTCTCACCGGATCCACACGGAAATGCTGCCA
>JAYTZE010000699.1:0-5425 GCA_043742385.1 Ilumatobacteraceae bacterium | reverse complement strand
ACGTCGCGCACGGTGTCGATCCGCCCCCTCACGATCCGCTCGCGGCCCCGCTGGTGCTTGGTGATGAGGTCGGCCCGCTCGAGGACGGCGACGTGCTTCTGCACGGCGGCGAAGCTCATCGGATAGCGCCGAGCCAGGTCGGACACGGAGTGCTCGCCTTGCAGCACCAACCGGACGATGTCCCGGCGTGTCGCATCGGCGAGCGCGTGGAACAGGAGGTCTGTTCGCTCCGCCTCCAGCGCTCGGGCCCCATCTACAACCATATGGTTGTATATTACCCATTCCGGGCGCCGAGCGCCAGTGGCAATCACATCGGATGTCGTCGATCGGGATGACCGATTATCCGTGTAGCACGTCGTTCCCGGAGAAGTCGTTGGCCGAGG
Source organism: Ilumatobacteraceae bacterium (assembly GCA_043742385.1). Taxonomy (GTDB): domain Bacteria; phylum Actinomycetota; class Acidimicrobiia; order Acidimicrobiales; family Ilumatobacteraceae; genus JAENVT01. Next base: position 5,042 of record JAYTZE010000699.1, on the reverse strand, counting down.
CGGGACGGACGTCGCCCCAACGACACGCCGCATGAAACGGCCGACGCCTGAAGTAACGCGGCTCGGCCTTATCGCGCCGCGGAATCGATGCCGAGGTTCAGCAGGGCGAGCGTGCCGGTTCCCTTCACTGTCTCGCCCGCCGATGGATGCAACACGGTGCCTTCTGCACGGCACGTCCCGAATACCAGCCGGGATAGACAGTGAGGAATTCGACAATCCCGTTGTCGTCGGCACTCTGGGTGCCACGCAGGAATGTGGTGCCGGAACCCTCGTCCTTGCCACCACCGTTGTCGGTGAACGCCGAATAGTCACCCGTCGCGTCGGCATGCCAGATCTCGACCGTCGCGCCGGGCACGGGGGCACACGATTGGTCGATCACGCGCAGACCCAGCCGCATCGGGTGACCGGGATAGTCCTCGGTGACGTCACTGCGATCGAATTGCTGATCGAGCGGAAACGGGCCCGCTGTCATCTCGGGCAGCAGCGAACAGGTGCCCAGTCCCTCGAAAGCGGTGGAGGACCCGGTGGACGACCCGGAACCGCTGCATGCGGCGCCAGCAAGACCCGGCGATCGCCGAACGGCGTGGCGGGCTGGTCGGTCGACGACGAAGTCATGACGACCATCAAACACCTGCTCGACAAAGAACACCCCGTGTCGAATGTTGAGAATCAGTTTGGAAAACGACCGACGACGTAGGACCAAAGTCTGACGTCGACGTCCAATCCGAGCACCGCTCCTGCACCGAACGAGCCCTGTCGACGTCGGCTGTTGCCACGTCCGTATTGGGAGGAGAACAGATGAACGAGGAAACATCACAACCGACGCCCGCAGGCCGACGCCCGCGGAGACGATCGATCATGGTGACAGGAGGCGTCGCGCTCACCGGCCTGGCGGCGAGCTTTGTGTTGTATGGCGTCACCGCGTCGGCCGGCAGCAGCGGCACTGTCGATCCGTCGCGCCCGATTCGGATCGACCAGACCGATGGCTACGCCGATGGAAAGGTCGTCGTCTTCACATACGGCGAGAACTACCAGTGCGTGCACGAGCCGTTCGACGACCGCGATGGTGATGGACTGCCCGCCGCTCAAGACCCCGGCGAGTTCCAGACTCCGATCTGTGAGGTCGGATTCGGCACGAAGGTCGGTCTGGATCCGGCCGGCGAGCCGGTAGGCAAGACCGAGGATCTGTTCGTGATCGTCCCGTTCTTCGATGCGGACCACGATGGCGAAGCCGCTGGTGGTCTTGCTCCGACGCTGTCGACCGTCTTCGGTGGCCTGGTTCCCGACGCCTTCGACCCCACCCCAGGTGTTCCGGTGCAGTGCCCTGAGCCAGGGGGCGCATTGAGCCAGCAGACCGGCGAGTTCGGCACATGCACTATGCACCCCTCTCAGCTCGACTACGCCCAATTGCTCAGCGAGGTGCGACCCGATCTGTTCGCCGGGTTGCAGAACCTCAACCTGCCGTTGGTCAACCACAGTCACATCATCCGGGGCAAGAACTTCAAGCCCGTGTGGTGGGAGCTGAAGGTGGTGCTCGTCACCGACCAGGCGGCGTGGCCCGACGTCAACGGCACGAAGGGGATCCGTTCGATCAAGGACATCACTGCCGCTCAGGCGGCCGGGAAGGCGTTGCCGACGATCAGCAGCAACTTCTTCTTGTTCTTCAGCTCACGGGAGCTGCATCAGCAGCACTGAAATCTTGACGACACTGGACGCGAAGTGGCCCCGGTTCGCCGGGGTCACTCTCGCGTCCGCAGGTGCTGACTTGTCTGCATCGTGGCGAGTCGGCAGGATGAGCAAGTGGCCTGGAGATCGACGTTGACGACATCGCTCGTGGCGCTGCTGACCGCGTGCACGTTCGGGCCCGGCGCCCTGCCCGACATTGCGACCACCACAACGTCAACCACTCCACCCACTTCGACGACGACAACCACGATCCCGCCGACCACGACCAGTACCAGTACGACCACCACCTCGACGACCACGATCCCGCCGACCACGACCAGCACGACGATCCCGTTGATCACCGAGGGCGCGGTCATCATCGTCGCCAATGCCTCGAACGTGAATGGTGCAGCGGCGCTGCTCGCTCAGGAGCTCGCCGCCCGGGGATTCCACCTCGCCGACGCGACCAACGCTGCGGGTATCGAGGATCGCCTCGACGTCAGCAAGGTGTATTTCCTTCCGGCCGGTGCCGACGTCGCAGCGTCGGTCGGTCGCGCGATGGGCGGCATCACCGTCACGCGGATGCCGGTACCCGTCTCGATCACCGGCGGCCCGGCGGCGCTGGGTGAGGCGACCGTGGTGGTGATGTTGGGGAGAGACCTGGCCGACAAGAGTCCGATGCTGTCGGGCTGACGACGTTGTAGCCTGCGCTGGCAATCACTCAGAGGAGACAGTCATGGCTGGCAAGGATTCCCTCAACGGCGTGCTCTCACAGGTACCGCTCTTCTCGCTCTGCAACGCCAAGGAGTTGAAGAGCATCGCCCGGTTGACCACCGGATTGCGATTGGCTGCAGGAACAGTCGTTGCTCGCCAGGGCGCCGTCGGACACCACTTTGCGGTCATCACCGAAGGGACCGTCAGCGTCACCATCGACGGAATGGCGATCGCATCTCTCGGTCCAGGCGACTTCTTCGGTGAGATCTCGCTGCTCGATGGTGGCGCCCAGACCGCGACGATCACCGCCGAGACCGACATCGCCCTCGAGATCATCGGCCACCCCGAGTTCACCGAGTTCCTGTTCACGTCGCCTTCGTTGACCCGCAACATCTTGAAGGGCATCGCCACACGCCTCCGCGACGCCGATGCCAAGATTTCTGGGGCCCCCGGTGCGCCGCCACACGACTGAGGCTTAGGTGTGGCTTAGGTGTCGTTCTCGAAGCGGTAGCCCATGCCCGAGTCGGTGATGAAGTGCCGCGGGCGAGCGCATAGACGTTCCAGCGCTGTTCGCGCTTGTGATCGATCCGGCACACCTTGTAGATGCCACGTTCGATCGGGCTGAAGAATCGGTCACCCGGTGCCGATCCATCGGCGCGCACTCCGTACACGGCGGCCATGTAGCGGCCCAGCAGCGGAACGGTGATAGCCAGCATCGCGACCAGTACGAAGGCCTGGAGAATTGCCTGCCAACTCATCAGAAACGCTCGGGGAACACGAGGACCAGCAACAGATAGACGACGGCAAGCGCTGCCAAGGCGAGCCCCGCTGCGTTGTCGGTGTCAGCGCTCTGGCCGATGGTGGGATCGTCGGGACCGATCATGCGGTCGCACAAGTGGATGTAGAGCGCACAGATCATGAAGAACACGATCAGTGCTGCGATGAAGACGACATCACTCATGACTTGCCTCCTTGATGGACGAGCATGTGGCCGTGCTCGGCCCGAAACGGCGCGCTCGATCGCCACGAGATAGCTGGTAGTTCACGTGACCCTTCAACGCCGGCGCTGATTGAGGTGCCAGCGACTTCACGGCCTCTTCATCCCAGGTCGCTCCTTCTTCACGGATCGTTCACGGCTCGAGCTAGCTTGACTGCGTGGCCCGCATGCTCACCGGCGCTCAACTGGTCGCCGAAGGCCGTCGCGCTGCACCGCCACCCGCCCCTCCGACGGCGTTCCTGCGCGCCAATCGCGCCAGTTCGGAAGCCGAGTACAAGCGGCGATGTCGCGACGAAGGCCGGGTGATGTACCACATGCACGTCGGACTCTCGACGTGGGCGGCGACGGAAGCGGCGCTCGTCGAGGTCAACGCGGGCCTTGCTGACCAGGGTTTCACCGTCGACCGGTTCGGATTGGCGCTCGATCGGGCGATGGGCGTGCTTGAGACCGAACGTCATCTCGCTGTGAAGGAAACCGGGCCACGCATCGGGCCCGACGAGTGGCAGCGACTCGGCGAAGCTGCGCCGATCCAACCACACCTCGGCGACTACATGATCGGGTTCCCGGCGGGCTTCCAAAACACATTGCGAGCGTTGTCGGCCGGTGTCAACACGATCGGTAACGTGGGTCAGTACACCGCCTTCGACCTGCTCGGCGGCTCCGACGAGATCCTGGTCACCGAGGAGACGGTCCGGGCCATCGCCGCGATCGGCGCGCTGCGAGATCACGGTGCACTCGCCCACTCGAACCTCGAGGATGGCTCGGCTACTCAGGCATCACACTTCGGCGCTTACGTCGGCTGGGCCGCGCTTGAGATGTACGTCGTCGAGGAGTTGATCGGCGCACGCCTGGCCCACTGCTTCGGCAACACGATCCAGAATCCCGAGTGCCGTGCTGTCGTGCACTTCGCGCTCGACGACCTTCGTGGCCGCGACTCCATCGGGTCGATGATCTACGGCAACACGGTCGATCATCGACCAGGTGACCGAGTGCACAACACTGCGGCCGTTGCAACTCAACTGACATGCGACATCGCGCTGCAGCTGCGTCGACCTACTGGCCACGCGGTGAATCCCGTACCCCTCACTGAGGCCGAGCGAATTCCAAGTGCTGCCGAAATCGTCGAGATCCATCTGCTGGCCCGCACGATCGAAGGTGAGGTCCGTCGATCGCCCGCCCTCTACGACTGGGAGCGCCTCGAACGACTGGGAGCTATGACCGCGACCTACGCAACCGACTTCCGCGACCGGGCACTCGCCGTGCTCGATGACGACGGGATCGACGTGAGAGACGCAGCCCAGATCTTGCTCGCCTTGCGCCGCACGACCATGCCCGACCTCGAGCGTCGCGTCGATCTCGCAGCGCCCACCGACATCGCCGGCTTGGAACCGTGGAAGGCGTCACACGTACGCCATCTCGCCGAACGGCTCAACGCGGTTGCGCCACGACTCGACGGCGTTCGTGTCGTGCTGGCGGTACTCGAAGTGCACGACCTGGTCCGCGACGCGCTGGCGCGTGTTCTGCCCCAAGCCGGAGCCGAGGTGATTCTGTTGGGTGCCAACGCACCGATCGACAGCATCATGCGAGCAGCGAACGAAGAAGATGCCGATGCCATCGTGCTCGGCGTGTACAACGGCAATGCATTGGCGCTGGGCCAGCACCTCGC
>JAYTZE010000698.1:0-1222 GCA_043742385.1 Ilumatobacteraceae bacterium | reverse complement strand
AGGCGTGGCGGATTCAACTGGTGAGCGCAACGGTGCCTCGGTGAGTCGATGATGTCCGTCGACTTGTGGAGGTGTTGCTGGTGTCGAAGCAATTGGGTGCTGGTGTTGTCAGTGAGGTGATGCGACTGGTCGCATCGGGCCTGTCGTATCGGGAGATAGCCCGCCGGGTGGGTTGCTCTGCGCATGGGGTGGTGAATGTGTTCATGCGCGAACGGGCAGCAGTGCCGTTGCCGTGGTCGCCGGCTCCTGGCCGGTTGTCGCTCGGTAATCGTGAGGAGATCCGCGTCGGGCTCGCGGCTGGCTGGTCGTTCACTCGGATCGCTGGCGGGTTGGGGCGTTCGGTGTCGACGGTGTCGCGTGAGGTGAATGCCAACGGTGGCCGTGTCGAGTATCGGGCCTACGCCGCCCATGCCCGTGCCAGCCGCCAGGCCAGGCGACCCAAGGACCCCAAGCTGGCGAACCCGCGGTTGGTGTGCTTGGTGACGGCCTGGCTGATCGAGCTGTGGTCGCCCGACGAGATCGCCGGCCGGTTGCGACGCGAGTTCCCAGATGATCCGATGATGCGGGTGAGCCACGAAACGATCTACCAGTCGCTGTTCGTTCAAGGTCGTGGTGAACTACGCCGTGAGCTGCACCGTTGTCTGCGTTCCGGGCGTGCTCAACGTCGAGTGCGCCATGGTGGTGGCGGCACTGCTGGGCAGATCCCGGGGATGGTGATGATCTCGGAGCGGCCTTCCGAGGCCGATGATCGGGCGGTGCCCGGGCATTGGGAAGGTGATCTGATCATGGGCAACAACAACCGCTCGGCGGTGGGCACCCTGGTCGAACGGTCGACTCGTTTCGTGCTGTTGTTGCATCTCGCGAACGGCAAGACCGCGCTCGATGTCAACACTGCGATGTCGACCGCGATCGCCACCTTGCCGGACGCGATGATGCGATCGATCACCTGGGATCAGGGCAAGGAGTTGGCGGCACACGCCCAGTTCAGCGTCGCCACCGGGGTGCCGGTGTTCTTCTGTGATCCGCACTCGCCGTGGCAGCGTGGGACCAACGAGAACACGAATGGGCTGCTGCGTCAATACATGCCCAAGGGCACCAACCTCGCCGTTCACACCGTCGACGACCTGGCCCGCATTGCTGACAGTCTCAACAACCGACCGCGCAAGACCCTCGGCTACATGACACCATCGGAGAAACTCGCCGAGCTTCTTGCGCTCACCGC
>JAYTZE010000697.1:0-10865 GCA_043742385.1 Ilumatobacteraceae bacterium | reverse complement strand
GCCCTTGACGCGACCGATCGCTGCCGCCAGCTTCGGGGTCCGCGAGGCGCGCCGCAACGTGGCCGCGAGGATCAGCACGATGGGCACTGGGTCAGGTTCGACGTCGATGCGGGGCGCCTGGGTCATGGCCGCTGAGGCTACGTTCGCCGCCGCGCGGCTTTCGAAGCGGGTGCTTCACCCCACAACGCCAACTGCTCCCACGTGATCGCCACATCGCTGACCAACTGCCACGTCAACCGGCCCCGGTTGCCGGGCCGGCGCACCTCCACCCGCTCCGGACGCAAACTGCGCGCGGCGCCGTTGGCATCGTGGATCGTGATGCTGCCGTCGCTGGCAACTCCCGACATCTTGCCGGGGAGCCAACGGCCGCCCTCTACCTTGCGGAAGCGCACCGGCTCTCCGCTGGTCAGGCGCAGCAGGGCCAGCACATCGCTGTCGGCCATGTGCTCGCTCAGCTGCCCATGACGCGAGCCTGCAGCTTGCGCATGCCGGCCAACCAGCGGTCGTAGTCGCCGGTCTTGCGTTGCAGATACACGAGCACTTCAGGGTGGGGGAGGATGAGGAACGTCTCGGTGCGGATCACGGCCACCACTACCTCCGCAACGTCGTCGGGTTCCAGCACGACGCCGGCCGCGCGCACGACATTGCCGGCACCGTTGGAACTGATCGGACCCGCGTTGAGCATGTTGGTGTTGACGCCCTGGGGGCACAGGCAACTGACGCGCACGCCCTGATCGCCATAGGTGATGCTCATCCATTCCGCGAATGCCACCGCTGCATGCTTGGTCAGCGAATATGGCGCCGAGCCGATCTGGCTCAGCAGCCCTGCCGCCGACGCGGTGGCGCAGAAGTAGCCCTCGCCGCGGGCGAGCCAGCCGGGCAACAGGTACTTCGCCGCCCAGCGGTGAGCGTGCACGTTGACGTTGAAGGCCAGTTCCCACTCGGCTTCGGGTGTGGTGAGGTCGGTGCCGATGGCCACACCAGCGTTGGCGAAGAACAGATCGATCGGCCCGAAGGTATCTTCTGCTGCTGCAACGAGTTGCTGATTGCCGGCCTCGGTGCCGATGTCGACCACAACCGCCGCCGCGCTGCCCGGCCGGCCGGTGTTGAGCTGATCGACCACTGTGGCAAGAGCATCCAAGTCGCGATCGGAGGCGACAACTCGGGCGCCTTCGCCGTGGAATCGCCTGGCGAGCGCCCGCCCGATTCCGTTGGCGGCACCCGTGACAACCACATGACGTCCGTCGAATTCCATCGAGCAGATGGTAGGCGTCACACAGCAGAAGAGAGTGGTTGCCGGTACGATGCACGTTCGGAGCCTCCCGCGCGAGTTACGGTCTCGGGAGGGGCTAGCAGCGGTAAGGAGACAGCATCAGATGACCGACAACAACGAGGCAGTCATCACAGAGGCTTTGAGCGTGATCGACAAGGCACTCGCGCAGATGTTGAGCCGCGAGTTGGTGTCGTCCGGCGAAGTCACCGACGTGTTGCTCGACGTCCGTACGCTGCTGACATTGCCGGTTTCCGCCGAACAGCACTGACACGTCACTGGCGTGCCGATCGGCAGACCTGGCGCCACTCGGACTTCCATGTCAGCTCACGGAACGACTGGTCGCTCTCAGAGCTGACACAGACGACGAAGCAACGCCCGAACTTACGCGGAGATCAGGTCGGCGAACGCCTTCTCCAGGCACTCGCGCAGTAGCTCGGGTTCCGTGACCGCGGCCGTGTCGATGTTGACACCCATGTCGAGACTGTGGTTGTAGCTCAGCAGCGTCAGGTTGTAGGCCACACCAGCCAGTGGGCCGACGGCGTAGTTCTGCAGAATCTCTGCTCCGGCGACATACAGCGGCACGGGTGCGGCGCGCACGTTGGACGTCGCAAAGTCGACCGTCTGCGACTGCTGCCGCGCCAGCCGAGTGATCAGCGAGGTTGGCAACGTCGAAGCGACGGCAGCCAGCGTCTCGAGCGACGCGGTCGAGTTGGAGTCGCGGGCGGCACCAGCCGCCGCTTGAATCCACGTGAAGCGTTCTCCGATCGGCATGTCGCCGGTGGGCACCAACATGCGTGCCAGGGAGAAGGCGTTGGACCCTGACCCCTCGTTGCGAGTGCTGATGGCCATGCTCGCCCGCAACTCTTCGACGGGTGACCCCATGCGCTCGTGATACCGCCCGGCCGCCTCGGCCGCAGCGGTGAGGAACGCGGTGTTGAGCGTGCCGCCCAGCCGTTTGGCCGCAGCGCGAGTATCACCGAATGGCGCCCGCAACACCTCCATCCGACGCTTCAACGAACGCTGCGTCCACAACGGCGATCTGGCTTGTTCGGTGTCGCTGAGCTGGTTCATGACGCCGCGGACGGTGTCGGCGGCAGCGGAGCCGGCCTCGGGAATTCCAGTTGGATCGCTGAGCAGGTCCTTGATCTGGCGAAGCAGCCCCAGCGGCATGCGCAAGCTGCCGGCCAGCAGATCGCGAAGCAGATCGCCGTTCGAGTCGGAATGCGGTGGCGCGCGGTCTGCGAATTGCGCTGGATCGATCGGCGGTGGCTCGGGAGCATCACGTTCGAAGTCGAGGAACTGCAACGACAGTTTCACGCTGCCTTCGCCGTCGGTGATCGTGTGATGCAGCTTCTCGATCAGCGCCGATTTGCCGCCGCGCAGTCCGTCGACGACCACGAACTGCCACAGCGGTCGGGTGCGGTCGAATGGATCGCAGGCAATCAGGCTGGCGAGATCGAGCAGTTGACGCATGGTGCCCGGCTTGGGCAACGCGAGATGACGCACGTGATAGCGCAAGTCGAAATTGCTGTCCTCGACCCATGTTGGTGCAGAGAGATTGACGGGTACGGGTTGCACGCGCTGACCGAGGCGTTCGACGACGTGAACGGCGCGCTCCATGCGAGCGAGCAGACGATCGAAGTCGGGTGAGCGGTCGAGGATCGTGACGGCGGCAAAGGTGCTCGAGAGGTGCGGGTCCTTCTCGAGACGCCACATCAGACCCTCGGCATCGCTCATCTTGCGATCGAACTGCGGCAGGTCGGACATGAGTTCACACTAAGTCACAGCCCTGCTTGGGTTCTACAGTGAGCGATCGTGCGGAATCGGCGGACCATCGAGATCACGCCGTTCGGCTCGCTGTTGGCGATCGACAGCGACAGCGACGAAGTACTCGAGCAGGTTCACGCCGGCCTCGCTCGGTACCCATCCGAACCCGCTGTCGGTGGATCGCTTCGCATGCGGGTGACCGTCGACGATCTCTTGGAGAGCCCATCGGGATGGCCAGAAATGACCGCGCAGACCACCGGTGACCGGCTTGTGGTGCGCTGTGGCCAATCGACGATGGTGGTGGATCGTCGAGCGGGTGAGGCGACCATCACCCTCGCGCCCGCGATGCTGATCGAGCCCGACGCCCTACGGCTGATGGTCGAAGGGGCATTCACCGCCACCAGCGTCTTCGCCGGGCGTTTGTGCGCGGTGCACAGCGGTTTCGTCACGTCCGGCGGACGAGGACTGGTGCTGCGTGGGGTGTCGGGCGCAGGCAAGTCGACGCTGACCTACTGCTGCATGCGCGCTGGCATGGGCGTTGTCAGCGACGACTGGTTGTACGGCTCGGCGATGCACGGCCCCGACATCTTGACCGGTTACCCATGGCGGCTGATGATGACCACAGTTGCGGCTGCGCAGTTTCCTGAGCTTCGCGATGCAACGGTCGTGGCTCACCCGTCGGACGATCGCTGGAAGATCCCGATCGTGCCCCCCATCGACCAGCAGATCGTGCAGCACCGGGTACACGTCGTGGTGTTCATCGAGGCCGACGGTGACTTGTCGGTCGACGAGATCGACGGCCCGCAAGCGACAGAACGGTTCTGGGAGTCGTCGCTACCGACCGAACGCGAAACGTTGGCACCGGAATGGGTGCAACGGCTCCTGGATCGACCACGGTTCGTACTGCACCGTGGCGATTCGCCGATCGCTGCAGCTGAGGCCCTTCAGCGATTGGCAATCAGTCTGTGATAGAGCGACTCGAAGCTGCGCGAGGTGTGCCTCGAGTCGTGAGCGACAGCCCAGTCGTGTGCCCGAGCCGCCACGTCGATACGTCGAGGCACATCCGATAACAGCGCTGTGATGCCACCGGCCAGCAGCGCCGGTTGGCGGCCGCCGACCGCAACTGCCGCGGGCTGTGGCAACGCCGCGAAGTCGTCGACATGACCCACCGCAGTCCCGATTGTGGGGACACCGCACGCCGCGGCTTCGAGCAGCGCGACCGGTCCGGCATCGTGACGTGACGACAGCACATGCAACGCGGCCCCGTGCAGCATCGAGGCCAGTTGTGGTGGGGGCAGGTAGCCGTGGAAGTGAATCCGGCTTTCGATCCCGAGCTTTGCTGCGAGGTTCTGGATCTCGCCGCCGAGCGTGTCGAGGCCGGCGATGTCGAGGGTCGCACCCGCGCACGAGTCGAGTACTTGGCTGAAGGCGTGCAGCAGCAGTGTCTGATCCTTCACGCGGTTGATGTTGCCGACATGGACAAGTCTGTTGGCCGCAGCGGGCGCCACCACGCTGTGGAAGATCGACGTGTCAGCACCGAGGGGAATGATCTCGTCGACTTTGCCGCCGCGATCGCCGACGTGACTCGCCATCCACGAGGTTGCGGCCGTGACCGCAGTCGCTGATCGCGTCGCTGCGCGTGCCATCAACAGCGTGCCGCGGCGCAGCCCACCGCCGTAGCCGATGTCTGGAAGCGAGACGAACTCACCACCGCAGACCGACACCACCGATGGGCATCGATGCCGGCGTGCCGCCACCGATGCAGCAAATCCGGGCAGGTTTGCCCACAGGCCGTGGATCACGTCGGGCCGCGTTCCTTGGCCTGCGAGGCGACTGACGATGCGCACGACCCTGGCAATGTCGACCTTGCTGTGCCGTCCCACCGGCACGTTGACCACCGTGGCGCCGAACAGGGGCCACGTTCCCGGTTCGGGGCCGTGACCGACGGCGATGACCAAGACGTCGTGCACCGAGCTCAGGTCGGCGACGAGGCCGTGGACGAAGGGAATGACATGCTCGGAGCCTTGTGGGTCGACCCCACCCGGTACGACGAGCACGATCCTCATTCGCACAGTCTGGCCGAGGCGCGAGTCGTAGCCTTCGCCCATCGACACGACGACTGACCCACGAGGGCGCCAACTCCAACTCACCTTGCTGCGGTTCGTCATCGACCGGCTCCGTGGTCGCGAGGTGCCGGCACCGGCGATGTCGTCGGTCGATCTGCATCGAACAGGCTTTGCTACTGGGCTCACTGCGCTTGCAGCCGAGTTGGCATGCGCCGATTTCGACGCCGACTTGCAGCCGTACTTACAAGAGCAGCGCGAACAGGTTGCGGCGCGTGTGGAGCGATTTCGCCCGATCATCGAGCGTGTGTTGACGGCCCTTGCAGGCGTTGACGTGCCAGCAACCCCGGTGAAGGGTGCCGAGCTGATCAACGGGATCTGGGCGTTTCCGGCGGCTCGACCCATGTCGGATGTCGATGTGCTCGTGCCCGTCGCGTTGCGTGCCCAGGCCGCTGCGGCGCTGGTTGGCGCCGGATTTACGTTCGACGGCGCGTCGGTACACGAAGACACCTTCCTGGCCTGGGGCGACGGTTCGATCGGGCGAACCGACGGCGAGTCGGTCGACCACAACGGCCGGGTCGAGATCCATCCTGGATGGAGTGAGTTCATTCACGGCTATGTCGTGCACGGCTGGGCGATCGAGGCGCACACGACCCTTCGTTCGCTGTGCGGAGTCGACTGTGCCCGTCTCGACCTGGCCGGTGTGACCGCGTCGGTGATCGGCCATCTCAGTTCGACCGTCGTGCGATGCGAGGTCCGAGCGGTCAACGTGGTGGACGTGTGGTTCTGCCACAACGCCGGGGTCGATTGGCCACAGGTGGTCACGATGCTGGACGAATGCGATCCGCGGCTGGCCGGGCCAGGCTTGTGGCTGGTCTCGCGCCTATTGCCCGACGTCGTTCCGCCCGGTCTTGTCGACCGACAGGTCGCCAGGCTGTCCGCAGCCGCCCGGCACAGGCTTGACTCCATCGACACGTCGGCCACGCTGCGCGATTCGTCATCACGGACCACTTTCGGTTGGCGGCAAGCCTTCACGACCCGGCCGAGCGAGCGGGTCGCTGTACTGCGCCAGATGGGTCGCTCGGCACGGGTGCATCGGTGAATCGACTTCGCGTCGCAGTGGTGATGCCTCCCGCCACCGATCTCCTGCCCGATGCTGCACTCGACCTGTGGCCGTCGTTCACCAAGGCACTCGAGGCCCTCAATGCGAGGGGGGACGTCGACCCGATCGGCTGTTGCCGCACGGCTTCGGAGCCCGCAGTGGTGGTGCGCAACGGCGTCGAGTACTACTTCGAGCCAGATGACAGGCGGCTCGCGCAGCGAGTAGCCGGCTTGCATCCCGCTGTCGTGCACATCCACGGTCTGGGCTTCACGAGGTTGCTGATGGCAGTCCGTCGCGCTGTTGGCCGCCGCGTTCCGATCCTGATGCAACATCACGGTGAGCCGCCTCCGGCTGCGCTGCGGACTCGCATCGCGCAACGAATGGCACGGCGTGTGGTCGACGGCTACATGTTCACCGGGGCCGACGCGCAGGCCGAGCCATTCCGTCGCACCGGAGTCATCGGCCCCACTGCGCCGGTGTATGAGGTGCTGGAATCGGCGAGCCACCTCGCCACCCAGGTGGCCAGCCAGGTGGCCAGCCAGGTGGAGGGTGATGATTCCACCGTGCTACCAGAGCTCGGTGGCAGCCCCTGCGTGTTGTGGGTTGGCCGGCTGATTGCGTCGAAGGACCCCGTTTGTGCGGTTCGGGCCATCGCCGTAGCCAGAAGTCACGGCAGCCAGGCACAGTTGCACATGCTGGCAACCGAGCGCTCGATGGAGCCCGAGGTGCGCCGATCAATCGACTCACTGGGTCTGAACGACATCGTTCACCTGCACCGGGCAGTGGCTCACGCCGAAATGGCTGGCTGGTACCGCCGCGCCGACGTGTATCTGTCGACCAGTCACCGCGAGGGCTCCAACTACTCGTTGATCGAGGCGCTGGGATTCGGTTGTCGCCCCGTGGTGACGGACATTCCGTCGCACGCGGCAATCGTCAAGGAACTGGCAAAGACGTTCGCTGTCGGTGATGCCGACGGCGCCGGCGCACTGCTCGCAACCCCATCGGCGATCAGGCGCGAACAGATTCGATACCATGCTCAGCGCAACCTGTCGTGGGTTGCTGTTGCCGATCAACTCACGCGTGCATATCGACGAAACCGCAGGTCCTAAGCCCAATGGCGTTAGCTTGTCGGTCGAGAGTTCGACTACCTTGCCCCTGGACATGACGGCAATCCTGCTCGCCCATTCATACTTCCTGCGCCTCGACCCGAAGCAGTGGGAAAAGATGCGACCGTATCCACCGTTGGGCACCCTCTACGCAGCCGAAGTGCTGCGCAACGTCGGCCACGAGGTGGCGGTGTTCGACGCCATGCTCGCCGAGGGCGAGCACGATTTTGCCGACGCGCTGAGTCGCCACCGACCACGTCATGTGGTGTTGTTCGAGGATAACTTCAACTTCTTGTCGAAGATGTGCCTGGCTCGCATGCGCGAAGCGGCGCTGGCCATGGTCACGATGGCCAAAGCTGCCGGCTGTCGCGTCGCAGTTGCCGGCGCCGACGTCACCGACCACGCCGACGTGTACCTGGCTGGTGGCGCCGACGTCTGCATACTCGGCGAGGGAGATCACACGGTCACTGAAGTTGTCGAAGCATGGCTGGCTCATCCGCGGCATCCCTCCTACGATGGGATCGACGGTATCGCCACGATGTCGCGCGGGTCCGTATGTGCGTCGCGTTCACGCTCGATCGAACGTCACCCCGACGTTTTCGGCCGGCCTGCACGCGATCTGATCGACATCGAGGCCTACCGCCGCGCGTGGGTTGGCCATCACGGGCGGTTCTCGCTCAACATGGTCAGCACTCGTGGTTGCCCGTATCGCTGCAATTGGTGTGCCAAGCCGATCTGGGGCCAGCGCTATGCAATGCGTACTCCTGCCGATGTCGCCGAGGAACTGGCCACCGTGAAGGCCGAGATTGGTCCAGATCACATCTGGTTCGCCGACGACATCTTCGGACTTCGCAGTGACTGGCTGGCCCAGTTCGCCCAGCGGGTCAACGAACTCGATGCAGTCATCCCGTTCACGATGCAATCTCGATGCGACCTGATGACGCCAGACGCCGTGCGGGCCCTGGCATCGTCAGGCTGCCACGAGGTGTGGTTGGGCGCCGAGAGCGGCAGCCAACGAGTACTCGACGCGATGGACAAAGAGATCACTGTCGAGGAGATTCGCAGCGCCCGCACAGCGCTGGCCGATGTCGGTGTTCGCGCCTGCCTGTTCATTCAATTCGGCTATCCGGGTGAGACATGGGACGACATCGAGTCGACGATTGCAATGGTGCAAGAACTGCTGCCCGATGACATTGGCGTCAGCGTCAGCTATCCGCTGCCAGGTACCCGGTTCCATGAGATGGTGAAGTTCGATCTCGAGGATCGCGAGAACTGGCAGGATTCCGGCGATCTGGCGATGATGTTCGCCGGCACGTACACCACGCAGCTGTATCGACTTTTGCATCTCGCGTTGCATGACGACCTCGATATGCGCCGCCGCCAAGCTGGGCAACAGCGAGCCCAGCATCCGTTGATCCCCGACGTCTCGCTCGACGAACAAGTTCAACGCGTTGAGGCCCGATGGGCCGAGGTTCGCGAGGTCGAGGTCGAGGCACGCCATCCCAACCCGACCCGATTGCGCATACCCCTCATGGCCGTTGCGGGCGACTAGTCAACCCGATCAGGCACGTCGGTTTGCAGCTTGCCATCGTCGATCCGCACGATCCGGTCGCAGAGCGACAGCGTCGATGGTCGATGGGCGACAATCACGATTGTGATATCTCCCTGCAAGGCGGCGAGCGCCGCTCGGATGCGCTCCTCAGACGCATTGTCGAGCGCGCTGGTGGCCTCGTCGAGCAGCACGATGTCGGGCTGCCCGGCTAGCGCTCGCGCCAAGCAGATCCGTTGACGCTGTCCGACCGACAGCTGCGAGCCACCATGGCCGACCTGGGTCTCGAGACCGTGTGGCCAGCCGTGGATCTCGTCGGCGATGTTGGCCTGTCGGGCCGCCTCGAGCAGCCGCTCGTCGTCGAGTTCTCGGAACCAACGGATGTTGTCGGCGACGGTGCCGCCCAACAGCACGGGCTCCTGTGGCACGCAGGCGATACGAGCCGCCCACGACGCCGACGAGAACGCCGTCGCGTCGACGCCATTGACCAGCAACGATCCGGATGACGGCCGCCGCAGCCTGGAAAGCAGATCCACGACGGTCGATTTGCCAGCGCCGGAGTGTCCGACGATGCCGACGGTCTCGCGGCGGGCGACGGTGAGCTCGATGGGGCCGAGCACGAATCGATCGTCGTGGCGCAACGTAGCGCCGCGAAGTTGGAGTGACTCGATGTGCGGTGTCTGCTCGGCACCGAACCCTGCGGAGACGGAGGTCAGCTCTGCCTCGGTTGTGAGCAGCTGCTCGATGAAACCGTGCTGCGCTCCGAGCGTTTGCGCCGCTTGCTGTGCCAGTTGACCTTGCGACACGGCGCGCAGCGACAACAGCGCGACGGCGCCGAACGCTGCGATGTTGTCGACCGAGCGGCCGCTGAGCACCCACAGTCCACCTGCGGCGGCGCAGGCGACCAAGGCTTGGAACACCACGGGTGACGCGCCGGCCAGGAAGCGGCTGGCTCGATACAACTGGATCTGCTGCAGGCTCGCGGCGTCGAAGCTAGCCGCGACCGGATCGCCGACATCGAACAGCGTGATCGGACGCGCTGTAGCGACGATGTCGGCGAATCGGGCAGCAACGTCCTGCCCGTGCTTGGCTTCGTCCTCGCCGACATGACGCGAGCGCCGGGTCCATGGTCGCATGATCAGCCCGACGACGACGGCCATGGCTCCGACGGCTGCAGCACCGAGCGGACTCGCGGCGATTGCCGCCACGGTGAGCACGGCGATGTTGATAGCGGCGGACACCAGCGAGGTGGCAGTCAGGGCATACGCCCCTGCGACTTGGGTGTTTGCCATCGCCACGTGCTGGATTGCTCCGGGTGACTGGGCCGAACTGGTACCCCACGGGGCGTCAATGAAGCTGCGCAACACCATGGTTCGGTGTCGATGCACGATCGAGGCGGCGACGCGGGCAGACGTGTATGACGCGGCGAGGCCGAGGAGGAGCCTGACCATTGCCGCTGCGGCAGCGATGATCAACCCCTTGCGGATCGTGACTTCGATACCGATCACGTCGATGCGGTCGCGTCCGCTGGTGATGGCGACCGCGGCGGTCGATATCGCCAACAAGGTGGCCGCGTCGGCGACTCCGGCGAAGAATGAACCGACCGAGATCGCCCACAGCCTGGCCCGCTCGTTCGAGGAGGTGATCGCTTGCAGTGCCTCCCGGTTGGTCACGACGGGCACGCTAGTCGTGGCTCTCCCCACGACGGGCGCCTCGTCAGACGACTTTGACGTCGGCGTTGAACACGATCGCGTCGAAGCCGTAGCGCGCCGTGACGACCATCTGCCATATGGCCGCGTAGGGAAACGATGCGCTGTTGCTGATGACATGGCCGGCACCGGCCTTGACCACCTCGATCGCGATCGGGTCAACGCCGCGCGAGGGATCCTGAATGGTGACATTGACGTTGTCTGGCTGATCCAAACTGCTGTTGGGGCTCGACAGGTAGATATGCACCTCGTTGGCGCCGACGCGGCCGGGTGCGACGGTAATCGTTGCCAGATAG
>JAYTZE010000696.1:0-5444 GCA_043742385.1 Ilumatobacteraceae bacterium | reverse complement strand
CGGTTTGCCCAAGCGGAAAGACCTGCGACAGAACCGGGTGGATCATGCCCTTGGAGATCAACCGATTGGCCTCCCACGCTTCTTTGTAGTTGGCGAAGTGGCTGCCGATGAGGCGCTTCAGTCGCATCCAGAAGTGACGGTTGTCGAACTCGAGCATGAAGCCGGTGGTTGCTGCACACGACACCACGGTGCCACCGCGTTTGGCGACGTACATCGAGGCCGCGAAGGTCGAACGTCCGGGATGTTCGAAGACGATGTCCGGATCTTCGCCGGTGAGTTCGCGGATGTCTTTGCCGAAACGTCGCCATTCGCTCTCATCGTGCGTGTGCTCGTCCTTCCAGAAGCGGTAGCCGGCGGCCCGCCGATCGATCACGGCGTCGACTCCCATCGATCGAAGGATTGCGGCCTTGTCGGGCGATGACACGACGCACACCGGAATACCGCCGCCGTTCAGCACGTATTGAGCGGCATATGCACCGATACCCCCTGTGGCCCCCCATATCAGCACCACATCGCCCTGCTTCATCGCTGCGCCGTTCCGGGAGACCAGCATGCGATAGCTGGTCGAGTTGCACAGGGCGTTGACAGCGGCCTCCTCCCACGTGAGGTGAGCCGGCTTGGGCAGCAGCTGATTGGCCTTCACCACAGCGAGATCGGCGAGCCCGCCGAAGTTGGTCTCGTAACCCCAGATCCGCTGATTACTGGCCATCATCGAATCGTCGTGCGCCGTCTGGTCCTGGTCGTCGACGTGGTTGCAATGCACCGTGACGCGGTCGCCCGGCTTCCAGTTGCGCACCGCGGCGCCAACCCGCAGCACCACGCCGGCAGCGTCGCTGCCAACCACTTGGTACGGCTGATCGTGGCGCTGCGCCCATTCGCTCTCACGAGCCAACCGGGCCAGCGACCCGAACGTGCTGACCGGCTCGAAAATGCTGCTCCAGACAGTGTTGAAGTTGATGCTGCTGGCCATCACGGCGACATAGGCCTCGTCGGGCGCCAACGCAGGCGTGGGCACCTCACCGATGTGCAGGCTCTGGCGCGGGTCTTTGTCAGCGGAGGCGACGCCGGCCCACATGTCCTGCTCGGCCATCAACACATGGGCAGCGCGGTAGGCCTCCGGGATGGGCAGTTGACCGATCTCGTCGCCGGTCGCCCCGTGCTCGATCGCCTCGACCATGCGCTCCATGCGCCGACGTTACCGACTGGTAGGTGGACGCGGCGAAATTCGATCGAGTCGAACTAGCGGACGAGCTCCATGCGCATGCCCGTGTCGTCCCAGTTGGGGTCCATCGGCAACCGGCTCATCGCCCGGGCGGCAGCGCGTCTGGCCGTCCACACCAGCGCACAGGCCTGCGTCACATGTAGCTGGCCAGCACCCGTCGGTGGGACGCGAGTGATCACCTCTTCGACTCCGGGCATCTTGTCCCGGATCAGCTGCATCCGCTCGAGCACACCTTCCGGGTGATGCGGCGACGTCGTCAGTGGCAGGTCGCCGTTGAGATTGGTGAAGCTGAGGTCCGGATGGGCGGCGAAGAAACTCCGCTGGTGAAATGGCTGAAAGTCGCGCTCGGCCTCCCGCCACCACCTGAAACGCCGAAAGTCGTCGTTGGTCAGCCATGGCTCGATCTCGCGCGCCTCGTCGCGGGTTTTGGCCCGCAACGCAGCACGAGATGGCATTGGCTTCACGCCGACCACTCGGGGCCACCCGACCAGTTCGCGCGCCTCTGCATCACACGGTCGATATGGTCCGACCGGAAGCTCGTAGAACCCGATTGGTGCGTACACAGCCGCCGCATCAAACTTGGGCTTGTACTCGAGCACGTCCATCAGGGTGGGCACGACCTCTGGCGCTTCGACATTGACAGTGACGCCCGCCAAGCGCGCCGGCATGATCAGCCATCCCCCAGGACACGGCACGATGCCGCCCAGGATCTTGTACGGAAGCTTTGATGCAACCATGCGCGCGCAGACAGTCAGACGCCGACGAGCTGGCCGGAACCAGTGCTGGCCGCCTGACCGGCCGCCACCGTTGCCTGCGCTTGCAATTGTGAACGCTGCGTGGCCGCCTGGGCCATGATCTCCTTGGGATATGCGCTGGCAGTGGATGCGGTCTCGAAGCTGATGATGCCGCTGGCAACGAGGCGAGCCAGGTCCATCTCGATCGTCTGCATCCCCTCGCCCTGACCCGAGATCATGGTGTTGCGCAGCTGGCGCGTCTTGCCCTCACGCAACAAGTTGCGCACCGCGTCGTTCGCCATCAGCACTTCGTAGGCAGCGACACGACCGCCACCTTCAGCTGGCAACAGACGCTGGCTGATCACGCCCTGCAATGAACCGGCGAGCATGATCTGGATCTGGTCGCGGCGCTCGGACGGGAACACGTCGACGATACGGTCGAGAGCCTGCGAGGCGTCGTTGGTGTGCAAGGTGGCGAACACCAGGTGACCGGTCTCAGCGAGCGTGAGGGTGATGGCGATCGAGTCGAGGTCGCGCATTTCGCCGAGAAGAATGACATCGGGGTCCTCACGCAGGGCACTGCGCAAGCCATCGGTAAAACTGAGCACGTCGGTGCCGACCTCGCGCTGGTTGACCATCGCCATCTTGTGGCTGTGCAGATACTCGACCGGGTCTTCGATGGTCAGGATGTGCAGCGGCTTCGTCGCGTTGATCCGATCGATCATCGCCGCAAGGGTCGTGCTCTTGCCGGAACCGGTGGGACCCACGACCAGCACGAGACCGTAGGGTCGGTCCAGGAGATCGTTCGCTGCGGCTGGGGCGCCGAGCTCCTCCAAGGAGCGCACGCGGAACGGGACGACGCGGAGGGCGAGTGCATAGGTGTTTCGCTGCTTGAAGGCATTGGCACGGAACCGGCCGAGGCCCTCGATGCCGAACGAGAAGTCGACCTGTTGCACTTCGTCGAGTTCTTTGCGTTGGAACTCCTCGAGCAGTGAGAACACGATCCGCTCGGTGTCGCGCGGAGTCAACAGCTCGACACCTTCGAACGGCACCAAGGTGCCGTCTCGTCGTACCGTCGGCGGACGGCCGACCGAGAGGTGCAGGTCGCTGGCCCCCGCTCCGACTGCCGCGTGGAGCAGTGTGACCAATGTCTGATCCGGATTGAACATCTGACTATCCTCCCTAGTTACTCGCCGCCCGCTGGGAGTGGCAACTTTCTTATGACGATTGCGATCTCGGCCGTCTACGGCTTACTCATTGGTTCTTTCCTGACGGTCGTGGTCGACCGCGTACCACGCGGCGCTTCGATCGTCAGCCCCGGTTCCGCCTGCGGGAACTGCGGCTTGCGCCTCGGCGTCCCCGATTTGATACCAGTTTTTTCTTGGTTGGGTCTTCGCGGCAAGTGCCGCCGTTGTCATACAGGTATCGGTAAGGAACCGTTGATCCTTGAGCTGATGACCGGCCTTCTGTTCGGATTATTGGCCTGGAAGTTCGGGGTCGACTGGGCGCTGCCTGCCTTCTGCGTTCTGGGCGCAGGGCTTATCGGCCTCAGTTGGATCGACCTCCACACGAAACGGCTGCCTCGTCAGATCATCTACGTGACGGCGGCCGCCGGGCTGCCCTTGTTGGTCGTCGCAGCACTCGTTCGCCACGAGCCTCGACGCGTGTGGATGATGGCGCTCGGTGCCGTGTGCGCGCTCGCATTCATGGGCGCCGTGTACCTGCTCAGCAGAGGCGGGATGGGCGACGGCGACGTGCGTCTTTCCCCCCTGCTCGGTGCCTACCTCGGGTGGCTCAACCCAGGCCTGGTTGCGGTCGGGTTGTTCCTCGGATTCCTCGCTGGCGCAGTCGTGGGCGTGGCAATGATGGTCGGCGGTCGCGCCGGACGAAAGACCGCCGTGCCCTTCGGGCCGTTCCTGGCTCTCGGTACCATCGTTGCCGTGTTCGTCGGTCAGCGATGCATCGATCTGTTCATGCGCCGCTGACCAGAAACATCCTTGACGCAATACTTGCTTTACTTCGCCTCGCGGTGTGCCGACAACAGTTCCGATGAATACGCGCGATGACCCAACGGCGGTGCCGAGGCAACGAGATGATTACGACCAAGGGATAAGCCTGATCGAGATCCTCGTTGCGATTGTGCTGATCGGAACAGTGGTCGTGGCAACGCTCGGCGCGCTGAGGATCTCGATTCTCGGCGGCACCGTCCATCGTGACCACGCCAACGCTCACGCCTGGCTGCAATCCGCCTCTGATGTACTCTACGCGCGAGAGAAGGTGGACTGCAGCACCACGGACCCCGACGGCGGCAAGGTGGCGATCCTGGCGCAGTACCAACCGACCGTCGACATCGTTCCCAACCCGGAGACCTGGACCAACTCCCAGATCAGGCTCATCGACGTCCAGTTCTGGAACGCAACCGACACCGATAGTGACGGCATCGTCGAATACCGCTTCGGCACCGTTTGCCAAGACACCATCAACCTGTCCTTGCAGCGAATCACCCTCGAGGTGCGCAGCCCGAACGGACGAATCATCGAACAAGTGGAGCTGATCAAATGATAACCGAACGTCCAAGACGCGATCGAGGCTTTACGTTGGTCGAGGTTGTTATCTGTGTCGCTCTGCTCGGGGTGCTGGCCCCCGTCTTGTTGAGCGTGATCGTCGTCACGCTGAAGACCTCGCCGGCCATCGCGGATCGCGCCGATTCGGCGACGATCGTCCAGGGTCTCGTCACCTGGCTCCCCCAGGACATCGATTCCGCCGCCCCCGGATCGTTCGATACGTCGCCGGGCGCCACAAGCGGATGCAGTGGAACGGATCCAGGCAACAACCTCCTGAAGCTGACGTGGACAGAAACGATCAGCGCGACGATGACGTACACAGCCAGCTATCGATACGTGCCCAAGGCCGTCCCTGCGGACGGCGGCCGCATCGTACGCGTCTACTGCGCACTGGGCGCCACCCCCACGACGTTGAACGTGAGTGGTGTCCTTCCGGCTTGGGTCGCCGGATCGGAGCCAGTTCTCGTCACGCTGTCCGATGCACCAGACGACGACGCCTTGACGCTGAACGACACCGCCAGGTTCGACGTGCAACCTTTCGTCGGCAACTTGATCTCGATCATCGGGACGACCAAGAATCCTAACGAGACTCTGGTCACCGCGCCGCCGACGACCACACCGACGACCACCTCCACGACTCAACCGAACCAACCACCCGTTGCTAACAATGTCGCTGTCACCATCACCGCGGGGACACCGGTGTCGATCAGTGTGTCCGCATCCGACCCGGAGGGGGGAGTCTTGACGGCGACGTTCCCTGCGATTCCGGCTGGCTGGACGATCACGCCCTCAGGCGGACTGACATTCTTGGTGACCGCCCCGGCGGCTGCCGCCAACACCGTGGTTGTTGTCCCCTACCAGGTCACCGATCCGTTGGGGTCGTCGGCGAGTGCCAACGTGACGTTCACGGTTCCACCCATCGCG
>JAYTZE010000695.1:0-5445 GCA_043742385.1 Ilumatobacteraceae bacterium | reverse complement strand
ATGGGGTCGCCACAGTCACCCTCGATTCTCCTGGCAACCGCAACGCCCTCTCGCAGCAACTTCTTGCCGACCTGCACGCTGCCCTGGACGAAGCCGAGCGGTCGAGTGCTCGCGTCATCGTGCTCACACACACCGCACCCGCCTTCTGCGCAGGGGCAGACCTGAAGGAGCGTTCGACAGGGCTCGTTGACTCCTCCTCGTACGTGCGGGCAATCGAGCGACTCCGCACGACATCGGCTCCCGTCATCGCCGCCGTCGACGGGCCGGTGCGCGCCGGCGGGATCGGCGTGATGGCCGCGTGTGATCTCGTGGTCGTCGACCCGTCGATCACATTCGCCTTCTCCGAGGTGCGAATTGGCGTGGCACCGGCCATCATCACCTCACCCGTGTTGCAGCGCTGTGGATGGTCGAAGCTGGCAGGGCCCTATCTGACCGGCGAGGTGTTCGACGCGGTGAGGGCTCTCGACATGGGTCTGGTCACTCACATCGCCGACGACGTCGACGCGAAGGTCTCAGAGCTGTGCGCTGGGATGCTGCTCGGCGGACCGAACGCGGTGGCCGCCACGAAGTTGTTGCTGCGGCAAAGTCACACCATGGCCGAGCTGCAAGCACTGTCGGAGTCGATGTTCACCAACGACGAAGGTCGCGAGGGAATGGCTGCCTTCGCCGAGAAGCGCCCTCCGAAGTGGGCGCAATGACCATCGTCCCCGACCGGGTCTTGCCCGACAGCGATGCGTTCCGCGCCAACCGCGAAGCAATGCTGGCGCAACTTCGCCAACACGACGAGCAACTGGCCATCGTCAACGGCGGCGGCGGCCCGAAGTACGTCGAACGGCATCGCTCGCGCGACAAGCTGTTGGCGCGCGAGCGGGTCGAGGCGTTGCTCGACATCGAGTCGCCGTTCCTCGAACTCTCGCCGCTTGCCGCATGGGGCACCGATTTCCCTGTCGGCGCCGGGCTGGTTACCGGCATCGGCGTGGTCGAAGGCACCGAGTGCTTGATCATGGCCAACGATCCGACAGTGCGGGGTGGATCGTCGAACCCGATGACCATGCGCAAGTCGCTGCGCGCGTATGAGATCGCTCGCCAGAACCGACTGCCGGTCGTCAACCTCGTCGAGTCCGGTGGCGCCGATCTGCCTACCCAGAGCGAGATCTTCATCCCGGGCGGACAGGCGTTCCACGACATCACCCAACTCTCGGCCGAAGGCATTCCCACGGTGGCCGTCGTCTTCGGCAACTCCACCGCTGGTGGCGCCTACGTGCCGGGCATGAGCGACTACATCGTGATGATCGAGAAGCGATCCAAGGTGTTCCTCGGTGGTCCCCCACTGGTCAAGATGGCCACCGGCGAGGAGAGCGACGACGAGTCGCTGGGCGGCGCCGAGATGCACGCCAGGGTCAGCGGGCTTGCCGACTACTTCGCGATCGACGAGCTCGATGGCATTCGTCTCGGCCGCCAGATCGTTCGTCGCCTCAATCAACGCAAGCGCGGTCCTGGTCCGAATGGTGACGGACGGCCACCGCGCCTCGACCCCGAACATCTGCTTGGCATCCCCTCCGTCGACCCGAAGGTGCCATTCGACCCGCGCGACGTGATCGCCCGCCTGGTCGACGACAGCGATTTCGACGAGTTCAAGCCGCTGTACGGCTCGTCGCTGGTCACCGGTTTCGCCGAGCTGCACGGTTACCCCATCGGCATCCTCGCCAACCATCGCGGCGTGCTGTTCAGCGAGGAGGCACACAAGGCCACGCAGTTCATCCAACTCGCCAACCAGATCGACACACCGCTCGTGTTCCTGCAGAACACCACCGGCTACATGGTCGGCAAGGATTTCGAACAGCGCGGCATCATCAAAGATGGCGCCAAGATGATCAACGCTGTCACCAACAGCAAGGTGCCACATCTCACCGTTCACATGGCGGCCTCCTACGGTGCCGGCAACTACGGCATGTGCGGCCGCGCGTTTGGACCGCGGTTTGTGTTCGCCTGGCCGAACGCCAAGACCGCCGTCATGGGGCCGCAACAGCTGGCCGGGGTCATGTCGATCGTTGCCAAGCAGTCTGCTGCCTCGATGGGGCGACCCTTCGACGAAGAGGCCGACGAGGCGTTGCGCAAGCAGGTCGAAGAACAGATCGAACGCGAGTCGCTTGCGCTGTTCATGACCGGACGGGTCTACGACGATGGGATCATCGATCCGCGCGATACCCGCACGGTGTTAGGCATGTGCCTGAGCGTGATCGACAACCAGCCCATCGAAGGCACACGCGGCTACGGCGTGTACCGGATGTGATGCCATGGTCACCCGAGTCCTCATCGCCAACCGCGGCGAGATCGCCAGTCGCATCATCCGCACCTGTCGCCGGTTGGGCATCGGCACCGTCGCCGTGTTCTCCGACGCCGACTCCCACGCGCCATATGTGCGGCAAGCCGACACGGCGTCGCCGCTGGCCGGCAATGCGCCGGGCGACACATACCTGCGCGGCGATTTGTTGATCGCCGCCGCAATCGCACGCGGGTGCGACGCGATTCATCCCGGGTACGGATTTCTCAGCGAGAGCGCAGCATTCGCCCAGTCGGTCATCGACGCCGGGTTGACGTGGATCGGTCCGCCGCCCGCCTCGATCGCAGCGATGGGATCGAAGATCGAAGCGAAGCGATTGATGCGCGCATCGGGCATCCCCGTCCTGCCCGACAACACCGTCGATTCGCTGGCCGAAATCGGTGTTCCCGCGCTGGTCAAGGCCTCGGCCGGTGGCGGCGGCCGGGGCATGCGGATCGTCCGCGATCTGGCTGCACTCGACGAGGCTGTGGCTTCGGGCCAGCGAGAGGCTGCGGCGGCATTTGGTGACGGCACTGTCTTCGTCGAACGATTCGTCGAAGGTGGCCGGCACATCGAGATTCAGGTGTTCGCCGACATGCACGGCAACACCGTGTCGTTGTTCGAACGTGACTGCTCGGTGCAACGTCGCCACCAGAAGATCATCGAGGAGTCACCGTCACCCGCTGTCGACGAGGCATTGCGCACAGCCATGAGCGCCGCAGCCGTCGCCGCGGCTCGCGCCGTTGGCTACGTCGGTGCCGGAACGGTTGAGTTTCTCGTGGATAGTGACGGCACGTTCTCATTCCTCGAGATGAACACTCGCCTGCAGGTCGAACATCCGGTTACCGAGATGATCACCGGTCTTGATCTGATCGAATTGCAGTTGATCGTTGCCAGCGGCGGGCCACTTCCCGAAGCCGCAATTCATCCGACGATCAACGGTCACGCCATCGAGGTTCGACTCTGCGCCGAGGACCCCGACAACGGGTACCTGCCGAGTTCTGGCACTTTTCGGCGGATCGAATTCGCCGACATCGATGGCGTGCGCATCGACAGCGGGGTTGCCAGCGGTTCGGTGGTCAGCCCGTTCTACGACTCGATGATCGCCAAGGTCATCGCCCACGCACCCACCCGAGCCGGAGCGATCAACAAACTGCAGCGCGCCCTCGGTCAGGCACACCTGATCGGCCCCATCACCAACCGCTCCCAACTGCTCGGCCTGCTTCCGCTGCTGGCAGATCGCTGGCGCGAGATCGATACTGGGTGGCTCGACCGCAACCCACCCGCGGGGCCAAAGATCGAACCCGCATTCGCTGCTGCCGCAGCGCTGGCATGGGCACGAGCGCAACGCCGGACGTTGGCGCACGTTCCCGCCGGCTGGCGAAACAACCCCAGTCAGTCGCAGCACGTTCGTGTCGGATCCCACGATGTGCACTACACCTACGACCGAGCGGGGGCGATCGACGAGGCGTCCGTCGACGGTGTCGCCATCGTCGCAGGGTGGCTGCCGGCGTTGAACTTCATCGAGACCGAGATCGACGGTGATGTGGTTTTCGTGTCGCGTGGCCAGTACCGGTTCGTCGTGCCCCCTCGCTATGCACCCCCCGATGACGCCGGCCGCGCTGGTTCGACCGTGGCGCCGATGCCGGGATCGATTCTGCGGATCATCGTCAGCGTCGGTGATGCAGTGGTCGCCGGTCAAGCGTTGCTCGCGATGGAAGCAATGAAGATGGAACATCAGGTCGTGTCACCCTCTGCCGGCACTGTGGTCGAGGTGTTCGTCACAGCAGGTCAGCAGGTCGACTCTGGGCAACCGCTGGTCATGATCGAGTCATCGTGACTGGCGATCGCCCCATCCGCATCGCCAACTGCAGCGGGTTCTTCGGCGATCGGGTCTCGGCGGCGAAGGAGATGGTCGAGGGCGGCGACATCGACGTACTGACCGGCGACTGGCTAGCCGAGCTGACCATGCTGATCCTGCACAAGCAGCGGGCCCGCAACAGCGACCTCGGGTACGCATCTACATTCCTCACCCAAATGGAACAGGTGCTCGGCACCTGTGTCGAGCGAGGGATCAAGGTCGTCAGCAACGCGGGCGGGCTCAACCCCGCCGGTTGCGCCGACAAGGTTCGCCAGATCGCCGACCGGCTCGGCGTCGCGGTCAACGTGGCCCATATCGAGGGCGACGATCTGGTGTCGCGCATCGATGCGCTGCGACCACAGCTGACCAACCTCGACACCGGCGAAGCCTTCACGGCAACACCCGTGTCGGCCAACGCCTACCTGGGTGGTTGGGGCATCGCGGCCGCGCTCGAAGCGGGTGCCGACGTCGTGATCTGTCCACGAGTCACCGATGCATCGGTGGTCGTGGGGCCAGCGGCATGGTGGTGGGGTTGGGCACACGACGATTGGGATGCTTTGGCCGGCGCCGTGGTTGCCGGCCACGTGATCGAATGCGGCGCCCAGACGACCGGAGGCAACTACAGCTTCTTCGCGCAGATCCCCGATCTGGTGAAGCCACCAGGCTTTCCGCTCGCTGAGATCGACGACGCCGGTTCCTGCGTCGTCACCAAGCACGCTGGCACCGGTGGGCTCGTCAGCATCGGCACCGTCACTGCGCAGCTGCTGTACGAGATCGGCGACCCGCACTACCTGAATCCCGACGTCGTCACAAACTTCCGCTCGATCCGGCTGCACGACGACGGACCCGACCGAGTCCGAATCAGCGACGTCACGGGATTGCCCGCACCGCCCACCACGAAGGTATGCATCAACTACGACGGCGGATACCGCAACCGGATGACATTCGTACTGACCGGGTTGAACCAGCAACAGAAAGCGGCATGGGCCGAGTCGGCGTTGTTCACCCGGCTCGGTGGCAAGGAGCGCTTCGACGAGGTCGACGCACGGTTCGTCGCTGTCCCATCCGACGCCGATGGACAAGAGGCCTCGTCAGGAAGGCTGCATGTCACGGTGAAGTCGACCGACGAGCGGCTGGTCGGCCGCGCCTTCTCGTCGGCAGCGGTCGAACTGGCGCTGGCCAACTATCCGGGATTCTTCGTGTCGTCACAACCGACCGATGCACAACCGTTCGGCGTCTATTGGCCAGCTCTGGTCGCCAA
>JAYTZE010000694.1:0-2743 GCA_043742385.1 Ilumatobacteraceae bacterium | reverse complement strand
GGTTCTTGCTCCTTGGTTCTGCAAGCCCTCGCTCGTCAATCCCGACGGGCCGAGGAGTTCAGATAGCAAGGAGAGTGTTCGAGATGTTCGATCTGGTTGAGGTGGCACTCGAACCCCGCGTCACGCGAGCGGTCGAACAGCCACGTCATGCCCGGCCAACAAGCTCAGGCAGCGGCCGCCGCCGCGTCCTTGCTGACGGTGTCGCGATGAGCGCCGATGGACGGGAGGAATTGCGGACTCGAGTCCGCGTTGAGGAGCCTTCACCTGATGCGGCTGTGGTCATTCGCGGCGGTCCCGACACTCTTTCGTTGCTGCAGTCCCACGCGCGCCGGTTGAATCGCCTGTACGTCCTCGATGGTGCGGAGGTGTTTGGCATCTCCGTCTTCGTTGCTCGCGACGAGATCGGTCCAGCGTCGGAAAGTAGCATCCTCTCGAGCAAGTTGCGCAACTACGCCACCGTGTATCGAACCACAGTCAACACACTGAAGGACGCCGGCTTCGTGCTGCTCCCCACGTTCATCGCGCCCCACTACACGGTGCTGATGTCGAGTCTTCAGGCTGCCGATGATCTGGCCGCCGCGTTCGGCAACCTGGTCGTCAACCCCTACGCTGAGGGACGAGAGGAGGAGCGATGACACGAGTGGACATCCCAGCTGATCTGAATAGCGAGGACGAGACTGGTTTCGTGTGGACGTTCCTCGATGAGGCGGCCGATCCGTCGATCATCCAACCGGGCGAGGTCGTGGTTGCGGGCTCTCCGTTGACGCCAGCAGTGTGCGAGGTAGTCGACCTCGTCGACAAGCCGGCCGGAACCATTGTGCACCTGCGTGTGTTGCCGGGAACGATCGATCAGTACCGCCGTTTGCTATCACGCGTCGGTGCCTGAGCGTTTCTCACGTCACAAGCAATGCGGACGTAAACGGACGCCAGTGAAAACGCGCCACGCCGTCCGGTCGTCGAATCGGCTCAACGGGGGTGTCACGGATCGCTACCCGTGTCTGACCCGTGCTACCTGGATCACTACCCGATAACCGCCACGATCACGTGCCGGCCTCCCGCGTCGGAGTGCATCTGGTCGCTCGCGGTTGGTGGAAGCCGCCAAGGGCCGTCGATGAGCGCAAGTACCTCCTCGGCCGCTTCCTCCGGCGTCAGCCGCGAGAAGTCGGCGATTCGGCTCAGAGCGGGATACACCGCCTCATCGTCCACCATGAAGCCCTCCAGGCCAAGCACTCGCGTGTCGGTCCGCAGGGCCCGCTCGAGCAGTTCGCGGACGCGGTTCGACTCCGGGTCTTAGCCTCGATCCACCGATCGGCCTGTTGCTATTTTGGTACGCGTCGCGGTGCGGCGGTGCTTGAACGAACGATGAGGACCGGTTCGATCACAGTCTCGGTGGGTGGGTCGAGCGACCCGTCGAGGCGTCGGGCGGCCAAGGTGACCGCGGCGTTGGCCAGTTTTGTGGTGTCTTGGGCGACCGAGGTGAGATCGAGGTAGGTGCGGCGGGCGAGGAGGCTGTCGTCATAGCCGACGACCGAAATGTCGTCGGGGACGCGGACGCCGTGGCGGAGGAACGTCGTCAGTAGCCCGATGGCCGACCAGTCGTTGGCGGTGATGACAGCGGTAGGGAGCTCGTCGTCGGCGAGCAATTTCAGTGCGGCGTTCGCGCCGCCTTGATCGGTGTAGTCGCCGGCCGTCACGTGGGATGCGTCTTGTAGACCGCGGCGGCGCATGCCCGTGAGGTACCCCCGACGACGCTGACGGGCTCCAGGGAGATCACCGCCGTCGACGAATTCGATGCGTCGGTGACCGAGGTCGACGAGGTGGGCAACGGCGGCATCGACGCCTCGGCCTTCGTGGGTGTGGACGACGTCGACCGCGGCGCCCGAGCGTGGCCATCCGACCCGTACCACCGGTACTCTGCCTTTCAGCTCGTCGAACCAGCGGTCAGGGTGGTCGACCCCGACGATCACCAACGCTTCGCAGCGGTATTCGAGGAGTTCTTCGACTGCGTCGTCCAGGTTGCGTCCGGGTGCCATGGCGCCAAGGACGACGCGGTACGCGAGTTCGTGGGCGGCGGGGTACATCGCCTCGGCGATCTCCACCTCGAACGGGTACCGCGGCGAGAACAGGACCCCGAGGTTGCCGCTGCGTGCTCGCCGCAGCACCTGAGCTGCAGCGTTCGGCCGATAGCCGAGTTCGTGGGCGACTTGGCGCACCCGACGACGGGTCTCGTCACTCGCCCCGGGGACGTCGCGCAACACGATGGAAACGAGCGCCCTGGAAACACCGGCTGCGGCTGCGACGTCGGCCATCGTCGGTGTCCGGTCGCCGGTCATGTCGTGACGACTGCTCATCGAAGCTCCGCTCTCGGTACGGCTTGACATTCGACTGTCCAATTACAGAGTACCGCAAAGAACTAGCACGTGCTAGTATATGACGACAATGGACGACACGCTCGACGGAACCCGTACCGCCAAAGGGGAGTGGGCCCCGCATCGCCGTGCCTCCTACGGGCCGCTGTTCGACCGCCAGTTCAACCTCGGACGATTGCTTCGGTGGTTCGTGCACGGCTATTTATTGCCCTGGAACGCGCTCTACGCCGGCGCTGCGGTGATCCTCTACGCCTTCACTACGCCGTCGACGGCGACCACTCGCACCTTCGCTGTCGGCTGGATCGCGTACCTCTTGGCGCGCAATCTTGCGATTGTCCTCGCTTGGTACGGGCTGTTTCACTGGTGGCTGTATC
>JAYTZE010000693.1:0-1228 GCA_043742385.1 Ilumatobacteraceae bacterium | reverse complement strand
TCGTTGAGCCGACTGGCTATGGCCTCGGCATCGCCGCCGAGCACGCTGAAGCGTCGCTCGTCCATCACCGTGCCGTCGTAGAGGATGTGGAACAACTGGTAGTCGTCGTCACCATGGCCAACCTCGGCCACCAGGATCTCGACTTCCATCGGCTTCATCTCGTGGGTGAACACTTGGCCAAGGATCTGGGCGTACTGGTTTGCGAGACCACGCGCATCGACGTCGTCGCGCGAGTACTGATAACCCTTGAGATCGGCAGCGCGAACTCCGGCAACTCGTAGCTGATCGAACTCGTTGTACTTGCCGACTCCAGCGAAGGCGATGCGGTCGTAGATCTCACTGATCTTGCGCAATGTATTGGATGGGTTCTCGGCAACCAGGGCGACTCCATCGGAGTAGCGAACGGCGACCATGGCCCGCCCACGCGCTATTCCCTTGCGGGCGTAATCGGCGCGGTCCTTCATCACCTGCTCGGGCGCGACGTAGTACGGCATCGTCATCGCGCTCTCACCTCTGATGCAATCTGCTCGAACACGGTGGCCAGGCGGTCGTCGGTGATTCGCTGCCAGCCTGCTGCGCTGATGGTGGCGACAATCGGATAGATGCCGCGCAACGCGTCGGGCCCACCGGTGGCCGAATCCGCGTCCGCTGCCTCCCACAAGCCCTTGCAGGCCAGAGCCACTGCGTCGTCGTCGGACATCGACTCGCGATAGCCGATCTTGATGACCGTGCCGGCGTGCAGGCTGCCCGACCCGGTGGCCACGTAGTCCTGCTCCTCGTAGCGACCGCCGGTGACGTCGTAGGTGAACAACCGGCCGGTGCGCCGCCGCAGGTCGTACCCGGCGAAGATCGGCACGACCACCATTCCCTGCATCGCCGAAGGCAGGTTGCCACGCACCATCATCGATAGCTGGTTGGCCTTGCCTTCCAGGCTCAGCGACGCGCCCTCGACCTTTTCGTAGTGCTCGAGCTGCAATTGGAACAGCTTGATCATCTCCATCGCCGGACCGGCGGCGCCGGCGATGGCCACGCCGCTGAAGCGGTCGGCCTGCACCACCTTCTCCATGCCACGGTGGCTGATCAAGTTGCCACTGGTGGCGCGGCGATCGCCGGCCATCACGACACCGTCGACAAACCTCATGGCGACGCACGTGGTCGCATGAGGAACCACGTGATCGCCCATGTTGACCACCTCCGTTGCCAAGCCGATGCGGCGCAGCAGTTCAGG
>JAYTZE010000692.1:0-1229 GCA_043742385.1 Ilumatobacteraceae bacterium | reverse complement strand
ATCAGTTGAGCATCACTGGCACCGACCTCGATCTCACGATTCAACTCACGCTCGCAGTAGGCGGCGACGACGACGGTGGAGTTGTCCTGCCGGCTCGGCTCGCTGCCGACATCGTTCGCTCGATGGGTGCCGGCAAAGTGGAAGTTGCCGTCGATGGCGATGAAGTGAACATCACTGGCGGGCGGTCTCAGTTCAGCGTTCGGCCATTGTCGTTCGACGACTATCCGAAGCTCGCGACTCCGACCACGTCGTCGGTCACGTTGCCGGCGGCGGCGTTCGGTGAAGCACTGCGCCAGGTTGTGCGTGCTGCCAGTACCGACGAGGCCCGACCGATCCTCACGGGTGTGTTGTTGACTGCCGAGAACGGTGGATTGCGGATGGTGGCAACCGACTCGTACCGTCTCGCAGTTCGCGATCTGGCGGACCATCAAGTGCTCGGAGCAGATCAGAAAGTACTCGTGCCCGGCAGAGCGCTCAATGAACTGCAGCGACTGGTCGGCGGCGGCGAAGAGCTCACCATGCGCCTCGGCGATCGTGATGCCACGTTCGAAGTCGGTGGCACTCGCCTGTCGACCCGTCTGATCGAGGGCGAGTTCCCCAACTATCGCCAACTCATTCCTGCGAGTCATCCCAACACGCTCACTGTCGAACGCGAGCCTCTGCTCGAGGCGGTCCGCCGCGTCAAGATCCTTGCCAAAGATGCCACGCCGGTGCGACTGCAGATGGGTGGTGACACGCTTCGACTCACTGCCATCACCCAAGACGTCGGCAACGCCTCCGAAGAACTCGATGCCACCTACGAAGGCACCGAATTGACCGTGGCCTTCAATCCGGAGTACTTCGCCTCGGGTGTCGAAGCGTGCTCCTCGGATTCAGTCACCTTGTCAACGCTCGATTCGTTGAAGCCGGCTGTTGTTCGCGGCGTCGGTAACGACGACTACCTGTACCTGTTGATGCCCGTCCGCGTGCCGTAGGAAATGTGATTGTTTCTCGGCTCGAACTGGTCGACTTTCGCAACTACGCCAACGCGGCGTTCGATTTCGAACCTGGCACGACGGCGATCGTCGGGCTCAACGGTCAGGGCAAGACCAACCTGGCCGAGGCCATGGCGTATCTGGCCACACACGACTGCTTTCGTGGTGCCCCGCTCGACGCGCTCATCCGCGTCGGCGCCGACGCAGCGATCGTGCGTGCAACTGTCGTTCACGACGACGGACGCGAGGTACTCG
>JAYTZE010000691.1:0-5455 GCA_043742385.1 Ilumatobacteraceae bacterium | reverse complement strand
GTGGCTTCAATCGGGTGACCGTCGCGGGTTGCAGCGGGCGGCGAGGTCGAGTGATGTTGACGATCTGGGCGGAGCGCTTCGTCTCGGTGAAGACCGACCGACCGAGTCGGCAACCGACCGGCACGATCCGGCGCTTCGAGATTCCGAGCGCATCGCCAACAGACCGTACGGTCGACCACCACGACACGGCTAGAAGTTTCGCATAGACCCGGCCGTCGATGCGCCTCCTACGCCATTGGCGTGGTTCGACCAACCACACGGGCGGTCTCATCGACGCCTCGGGCGGATAGCACGCTTGCGGTTAGCAAATCTGCACCCCGAGCAGTCCTCATTGGGGGCGGAGATACGCCTCGGACGGCTCAGATCGCGCCCACGAAGTCGAGCGACGACGATGGGTGAGGGGGACACACGACGAGCTTCGTCGCGGCAACGCCCAGCGACGAAAGCCGGACGGTTTCCGTTGCGCGAAACTGGGGTCGTGGATCAGAGCGTCGACGCGAAGGCCTGGGTGGCGGGCGTCTTCGATCGTGCCGCGCCGACGTACGACGAGGTGGCCGGCGCATACCACGACCACTTCGGTGCTCGCCTCGTGGACCTCGCGGGCGTCGGTCCGGGAGACACCGTGCTCGATGTCGGTTGCGGCCGCGGCGCCGTGCTGGTGCCGGCGGCAGCACGAGTTGGCGTAGCTGGCAGTGTCTTCGGCGTCGACTTGTCACCGGAGATGGTCCGTCTCGCCAGCGAGCGCGCTGATGCAGCCGGGATAGCAGCGCGGCTCGAGGTCATGGACGCCGAGAACCTCGACATGCCCGAGGGATCGTTCTCGGTGGTGCTGTGCGGCTTCGGCATCTTCTTCTTGCCTGACCCGGAACGTGCCGCCGTCGGATTTCGGCGTGCGCTCGCCGACGGCGGCAGGCTCGGTCTCTCCACGTGGGGCGCCGAGGACGAACGCTGGTCGTGGGAGGACGAACTGTTCGCAGACGTTGTCGTCAAGCGGCGCGCTGTGCGTCGACCTTTCGATCAACCTGGCGACCTCGAGGCCCTGCTGGGAAGCAGTGGCTTCGGCGAAGTCGTCGTGCACACGGTGCATCATGAGGTACACCTGGCAGGTGCCGAGGAGTGGTGGGCGTGGAAGTGGTCGTACAGCCTACGCGGTGTGCTCGAGCAGATGGACCCGGCACAGCTGGATCGGCTGCGTCACGAGGCATTTGCCCGGATCGCAGCGATGCCTGCCGACGACTCAGGCAGGCTCCCATTGCGACTGGAGGCCCTGTTCGCATTGGGCCGCGCGCCGCCTAGGTCAGTTTGACGATGCCCATCTTGACGGCCATCAGCACGGCTTGGGTGCGATCACGAGCGTTCAACTTCTCGTAGATCGATGCGAGGTGGTTCTTCACCGTCTTACCGCTGATGTACAGCCGTTCGGCGATCTCGTTGGTGCCGAATCCGTCGGCTACCAGTTGCAGAACTTCCTCCTCACGAACAGAGATCAACGCGTCTTCGCGGCGAGCCTCGTCGAGCATGGCCGCGGCGAGGCGTGGAGACATCGGGCGATCGCCGTTGGCCGCGAGTTGGATGGCGAGGATGACCTCGCTGATCGACGAATCCTTGGTGAGGTAGCCGACTGCTCCGGCACGAATAGCCCGGTCGATCACGTCGCGGTCGATGTGCATGGTCAGCATGACAACCCGTTGCCGACCGTCGGCCTCGACGAGACGGCGAGCTGCCTCGACACCGTCCATCCCGGGCATCGAGACATCCATAAGTACAACATCGGGCTTGTGCTCGAGAGCGAGGCGGATCGCCTCTTTGCCGTCGCTGGCCTCGGCCACGACCTTGATGCCTTCGCTTTCGAGTGCTCGCCGAATCCCTTGGCGGAGCATGGTGTGGTCATCGACCAGGATTACCGAGAGTCCCAACGTTGTCTCCTGTCGTCAGAGCGAAGATGCACCTGAATCTCCGTGCCACCACGCACCGATGGGCGGATAGAAAGCTCGGCCCCGATTCGGGCCGCACGCTCGCGCATGCCAATGATGCCATAACTATCGGCTCGGCTGGTATGCACCCCAAGACCGACGCCGTCGTCGCGCACCGAAATCGATGCACTCGTGGTGGTCTCGTTGACGGTCACGGTCAGGTGCTTGGCTTGCGAATGCCGCTCGACGTTGGTGATGGCCTCGCGTGCAATCTGCCACAACTCCCGTTCTTGCATCAGTGGTAACCGACCGGCGATGCGAACTTCGTGATCGGTCTCGATGCCGGTTCGCTGTTGTACTCGAGTCAGGAAATCACGGACGATACTGGCCAGGTCGTAGGTGTCGGTGACCTCAGTGCGCAGATCGAACAGGGTGTCACGCACGTCGGAAACGACGGCGGTGACCTGTGTGCGCAGGTCTTCCAGGACCGCAATGATCTCACCACCGTCGGCCGCGATCGACCGCGCCCGGTCGACCTCGTAGCCGATCATGGCCAGTGAGGAGCCGATGTGATCGTGCAGATCGCGAGCGATGCGCGACCGTTCCTCGTCGGCAGCGAGGGTGCGGATCCGACCGAACATACGGGCATTGTCGATGGCGATACCGAACGGCTCGGTGAGGCCGTGGACGATCTCGGCTTGCTGCTGTCCGAACGAGTCGGGCTGGTCGGCTTCCACGGCGATCAGACCGACAAGAGCTCCTCTGGCTCGCAGCGCGGCGTAGAGGCCGCTGCGCGCCGATGCCGACACACCCCCGCGAAAGCTGAGGTCGTCGATGCGAACGGTACGCGGTGAATCCATTGCAGCTCGAAGCCCCTCGGGGAGGCGGTCGAGTTGAAACGATGGCGGCGGCGTGAAACCCAGGGCGCGGATTGGCTCCACGGCGCGATCGGTAGCGTTGACGAGGAACACCGAGAGTGCGTCGTGGCGCACCATCGCCTGCATTCGTTGCACCGTCGAATCAAGCACGTCGTCGAGATCGAGCGACGCCGGCAGTGTCTGGGCGACTCGCTGGAGAGAGAACAGCAACGAGTTGGCCTCGGCGAGACGGCTGACCCTGTCGAGGGCCAACTGCTGTTGGCGTGCCGCTTCGAGACCCGCCCGATGGGTCAGACCGCTCGTGAAGGCGACGAGACCGAGGAGACCCGTCCACAACAATCCATCGCGCAGCCCATCGCGAGCGCCGACCTCGTTGATGTGCCGGGCCGTGACTGCGGCGATTGCGGCGACGCCGAGTTGAGCGCTGAAGAAACCACCCGCGGCGAACCCGGCGAGCATGCCGGTGGGTATCAGGCACAGCGCAAACGGGGACGCCCATGCACCGGTTGCAAGCACAACGATGAGGTGCAAGGCCTGCTCGGCGATGATGCGGATCCGAACCTTGGTGTCATTGCGGTACGGCACCGGCCTGATGCACGTGACGATGGCATACAGACTGACGATCACCGCCGAGGCGATCAGCTTCCAGTTGTCCCAACTGAGGTCAGATCTCGAACGGGCGAGTGCGCCGGCCAAGGCAGCCAGGCGAAACGGCCACAGCGGCGCCGCAGTGAGGCTGGGGATGGGCGCTGGTGCGGGCTCCCGAGCGGCTCGCCGTTCAACGCCGTCAGGGGGAGCGGCGTGCACCCTGCGGCGTTCGACCAGCGGCCAGCTGAGCGACATCTGGTCGCGCTGGGGAGGTTCGTTGCCGCGTACACGCTGGTCAACTTCTTCGCCCATCGACCGAGATGCTACCGAGCGCGCTGCTTGAGCTGGTGACCAGTACATTGCGCCGATGATCCTGGTCGGGCTCACCGGAGGTATTGGCTCCGGAAAATCAACGGTCAGTTCGATGCTCGCCGCCCGAGGTGCCGAGATCATCGACGCCGATGTCATCACTCGCGAGGTGCAGCAGCCGGGGTCTGCCGTCGTCGATGCCATCGCCGGGAGGTTCGGTCGTCAGGTGCTGGACGACGACGGGGCACTGCTTCGCGCCAAGCTCGCCGAGATCGTGTTTTCCGATCCCGACGCGTTACGCGCCCTCAACGCGATCGTGCATCCGGCGGTCGGATCCGAGATCAACCGACGGGTGAACGCGATGGCCTCGACAAGCAAGGTGGTGATTCTCGACATACCGCTGCTCACCGAGAATCCACGTGGTGCGCTGCAGGGCAAGATCGTCGTCGACGTGCCGGTCGACGCACAGGTTGAGCGATTGGTGCGGTACCGAGGTTTCAGCGAGTCCGACGCTCGTGCACGGATCGCCCGTCAAGCCAGGCGCGACGAGCGGTTGGAGGGCGCGGACTTTGTCGTCGACAACTCCGGGTTGGTCGACGATCTCGATCCGCAGATCGACAAGCTGTGGGAGTGGCTGATGTCTCTTCCGCAGCTGCCCGGCGACTTCACTCTTGGTCGTCCGTCGCCATGATCCTGGCGGCATGCTCGCTCGCCAACAGTGCGAACCGGTCATCGTCGACCCACTCGCCCCGAACGAACACCGAAAGCGGCGAGTGTCCTTCGAAGCGAAATCCGAGCTTGTCGAGCAGTCGCCGCGATGCATCGTTGGCCGGATCCAGACTGGCGGAGATGCGGTGGAGGTGTGCCTCGGAGAACAAGGCATCGACGACTGCGGCCACGGCCTCGGTGCCATAGCCCCGACCTTGCTCCGCCGGGGTGATCGAGTAGCCGATCGTCGCCTGACGGCCCTTGTCGTGGATGCCGACGGCGACATCTCCGATGGCCACACCGTCGAGCTCGACGGCAATCTGCACCCAGAGGTCGTCGGCCGGGCCATCGAGGCTGGATTGCCCTTCGACCAATTGCTCGGCCATGTCGACTGTGAAAGGCAGCTCCCAGTCCTGATACCGGGCGACCTCGGAATGATTCCGATACTCGATCAGGTGACCTGCGTGCTCGGCACGCATCATCCGCACGGTCAAGCGGTCGGTGGTCAAAGGCAGTGAGATCACCGCAATAGTGCAGCACGACTCGCGCTTCCGAAGCTGATCGTGATGTTTCGAACCCCTAGTCTCCACGCCGGATGATGACGCTGGCCGACCCCATCGAACACGCTCGGGCATGCTTTGGTGGACGCATTGCCGTGATCGACGGCGAGCGGACGATCACATACATCGAACTGGCGGATCGCTGTCGGCGCCTTGCGGCAAGCCTCGCCGCTCTGGGCGTGCAGCGCAGCGATCGTGTCGCGCTGCTGTCGGCCAATGGCCATCGGTATCTCGAAGCGTTCTTCGGACTCCCTGCGGCCGGCATGGTTCTGGTGCCGTTGAACACGCGGCTGGCGCCTGTCGAGTTGGCCCACATCGTTCAACACAGTGGCGCTCGCGTGCTGATCACCGATCGGGACGCTGGATCACTCGGCGACGTCGTCGAGCACGTCATCGAGATTGAACAGGGATACGAGCGACTGCTCGGGTATTGGGACAACGCCGCAGCAACCGCTGATGCACTTCGGGACGGTTGGTACCACACGGGTGATCTCGGATA